>CBJMBI010000055.1:0-13144 GCA_966427955.1 uncultured Ktedonobacterales bacterium | reverse complement strand
CGATCGTAAATTTGATATCATACGGCAATTAGGTCCAGAAGGATTTTATCGTATGAAGAAAGAGGAAAAGCGTCGTGCGAGGCGCTAGCACTAGTGGAGGTTAAAAAATTAAAAATGAGAACAACTGATTAAATAGAAATTATAAAGCGTAAAAATTAGATTAATTTAGTATCACCATTATTAAATCAATTTTTTAATTAGATAGAGAACTGAAGGCAGAAGCCTGAACCGTGTAATAGTTCAAGATAATTAAACAGCACGGTGAAAATGGCTTCTGCCTTAATTTGTTAACTATCCTTTGCCCATACCAAATAGATGACCTAGTTAATCAACAATGTCAATTTTAGACATATTATAATGGTTATTTATGGCAACAATAACATTGAAGAATAAACAAACCCATGGTATTGTTTAAACCAAGGATATGAACCTCGAAGTAAGCTGCGAACCAATTTAGGAGTGATCAGTGAAGAGCGAAAATCCCTTTTTGCCTTAAAATGATGAGAAAAAGATCATGGGATTGTCCGTGAGTCTTAGCACCGCAAACGGTTCTTCCGTTTATGAGAGAGGAAGTAAGTTGTATGCCACTTAGTATAAGAATTGTATAAAGTGCACAATTTAATTATCCTGGTTTCATAATTTCTGGACGTGTAGGTTTGTTTAATCTTGTGTTATGCTAGAAACACATAATAATTTTGTGAATATTGCACAAAGGTGTAGCTATCATAACCATCTAATGAGCGTGCATGCAATGTTGCAGCCTCTTATAACTGGGTTTGCCCATGAGAGTAGTTTTCTCTATAGGTAAGTCCTTTCCACGCAGTGTCGCAATCACATCTAACCTGGGGATACCCTGACAACTGAGTTCATTCGATTTTGAGGGCAATGAAGTCCCAGCAGTGAGATCAGCCTTCCATGTAGGCACAGTCATGGATGTTTGCTAAGAGAATACTCCTGATGGGATCTGTTGGCATACTTCTCACGAAGAATCGTACTTACTTCAATATATATTAGCTTAGAGGATAATAAAACTTTTTACTAACACGAAAGGAATTTAACATGACACTTGCAAGCAAAACAAGAAATAAGATTGCTAGTAAAAGGCGTAATAAGGCGGTAATTGATGATATTAATATAGAAAGAGGATTTGATCAAGAGGAAACAAAGAAACGTCGCTTTTTGGCTTCACATGCTCCCCGTTCACTTTTTGCAGACAGTCTCAGTGATTTAAATGCAAGCCAATCACACTCTGAGAAGCCAGAAGAGCATTACAATAGACTTCTTGAAAAGCTTGGTATTAGAGAAAGTCCGGAAGTAAAGCGACTTAAGGAACAACTTAAGGAAAAGCAGAAGAATGAAAAGGATAATATTGACTTCCTTGAAATTAAATCTTTATTAGAAGAACAAGTGGAAGATATGCGTAAGCTAAAAGCTGAGTATCTTGAAGTTGTAAAAAAGAATATGAGACCGTATATTGGCTATCCAGCAAACGACGACTATTCAAAGTATAAAGAGGAGGCAAAAAACCATGCACTTGAAGAAGACAAAAAAATCGCACAAGTGAATCAAGCGATCTCATTTCTTGCAGAGGATATATGTAAACAAATGCTGCCTAAAATCACGAAGGATTCTGAGTTTAGAAAGGCAGAAAAATTAGCATCAGATATAGGAAACGCGCAAAAATCTCTCAAGGATATAGAAACAATTGCCTCTAAATTGGAAATGCTCAAACAGTCCTCACAGAGTCCTGAATATATTCAGAGATGTTGGGTCTCTATTAAAAGGGAACTTGTTGGACAAATAGAGATAGCCCATCAAAGGTGGGTTAAAGCTGAAAAAGAGCATAAGCTCTATGAGGGAGCTGCCAAGCAACTTGAAAAACATATAAATACTAAAGAAGGAGAAAAAGTATCTAATGATTATAAAGAGCCTATAGTCTCTGATACTCTGAGAAATGCAAGAGAAAGAGCAGATAATGCTAAAAATAGAATAGAACAAGCTGAAAAACAGGGGGGGGAAGTCAAAAACAGGGTAGAGCAAGCTAAAAAACGCCTTGAGGAATGGAATAAAGAAAAAAGTATTGATGATATTCAAGAAAAATATCACAATGCTAAAGAGGAGGCTGAGCAGGCTAAAAGAGAGGTTGAGCAAGCTGAAGATGATAAGAAAGAGAAACAAAATGCTATAGAAGTAATTAAACAAGCTAGAGATGCGACTTTTAAGAGTAAAATAGAATGTGAAATAAATGGAAATAGTGAAAAAGCAGAAAAGCATGCTTCTGAGATAGAAAAATGTGCTGCTTTGATTAAACAATATGCTGCTGAAGTTAAAAGGCTGGATGCTATAGTCAGCGAAAAGACTGAAGACTATAACAAAAAGAAAATAAAGTATGATGAAGCCAAAGCGAAGTATGAAAAAGCTAAAAAGGAGGCTGATGAAGCTCAAAAGAAGGCTGAACTAGCAGCTAAATTTGGGATAGATACTTCCAAGCTTTATGAATCTACTAATAACGTTCACAAATGTGCAGAAGATCTTGCGCTTTTACATACTAAATATTTAGGATATGCAAAAAGTGTATTTCAAATAGCTAATAATGCAGCTATTGAGATAGAAAAGAATCCTGAGCAATCTGCTGTAAATAGTATGATTAGCTCTGAAGATAAACGTTTTAAATTAGAAATGGAGGTAATGTCAGAAATAAAAGATAAGCAAGCTGAAGAAATAAAGACTTTAGAAAACCAGAAAAAGATTGTTAGTGAGTATATAGAAAAGATTAAAGAGGAAAATAAAACAGCCAATGATTCTAGTGAAAATGAAAAAATAGAAGACAAAAACGAGATAAATAAACAATTAAAGGAACACTTAGAGAATTTTACAGCATGGGAAAAAGAAATTGATAGAGGAATTACTGATGCACGTTCAAGGTTGTCAGAAATTGAGAAGCAACTTGAAGAAGCTAAGAAATTAGAGAGTCAATATGGAGCACTTACATCAGGCCAAACTGAGAAAGAGGAAGTGCAAGCCGAGCGAGCTAAAAATCTCGCAGAACAATATCACGAACGAGCCGAGCGATCTCTAGATCGAGTTAAGCACTATGAGAAATATGCGAAATCGTTTGAAAGACCTATCAAAGAAGGTGAGGAATCCCCTGTCAATTTTGCTAAGCAAATGGCAGAGAAGGAACAAGCCATCAGCAATGCGTATCGTGACCTGGCTTGCTCTAAGGATGAACTAGCCAAAGCTAGTCAAGGAGACAAAGATAAGTCTAGTGCTGATGATGCAGTAAAAGAAGCTCAAAGCAAAATAGCGGAAGCGGAGAAAAATATAAATAATCTTCTTACACAGTTAGACCAATTATATAAAAAAGAGAAAGCTTCCATAGAAGAATATGAAGCAAAAATAAGGGAGTACTCTGAATCTGCCAAGACAGATGAGAAAGAGCTTCAGAAAATCAGGAAAAATTTTGAGGGAAACCAATCTGAAAAAATTGACAGGATTAACATTGATGGAATATTAAAAAATAACAAGAGTTACTTAGAAAATAAAATTGAATATAATGCTAAAAAAGCTATAGATAAGCTTGATCAAATCAATAAGCACTTGAGAGAACAAGACATTGAACATGTTGTTGATAGTTCGGAAGCACATGTCTTTCTCGATGCCGCAAATTCTGGCTTCATTGTGATAAATGGAGTTTGCATGGACATGAAAGAAATTAGGTCTTTTAAGTATGATAAGGAAAAAGGAATAACAACTATTGTATGGAGGGAAGATATACCGCAAATTACTATATTCGGCGACAAAAAGTATACAAAGAGACTATCGTACTTCGAAATTAATACAAATAGAAAGACAGTAACTATTGGAATTCCAGGGAATAGGTATAGAGATGGAGAGAGAAGCAAAGGAATTGTAACCTTCAAAAATCAAGGTTTTGAAGGTGCCGTTATTGAGCAAGCGCCAATATCTCAAGAAGGTCAAAAGGATGAGAATATACAAAAGGATAATGAAGCCGAAAAAGAATATAAAATGAGAGAAGTTAAAAGTATAAATGTTGTGGCATATGAGAAGCATAGAGGTGATATAGAAGTAGGGAGTCTAGTAGAAATTAAAACCATGCCATCTGATGTAATAGAGCATAAGGATTCTGTAAAGTGTTATCGTCGAGATATGTTGCAGAATATGCATAGATTAAATTTGAGGAAAAATAAGTACTTTTCTCCCAATAACCATTTTTCGCTTGACTTAGGTGACTTCGATTACACCGAAACAAGAGTAGACAAAACCAAGGGCCTCTCATTTGTTGAAGAATGGACATTTCGTATGGCCAACCTAGAGGAAATTGCAAAAATGAGCTTTTATCTTAAGGATGGCATGAAGCAGAAAGGGGAGGACATGACAAGAGAGGCAAGAAATCACCAAAAGGAAGCTATCGAGGGCTTAAAATGGGCAATTGGGACTCTAAATCAAGACGTTATTGATTCTTCTTTTCAACTTGTCAAAGAATTTGAGGGGAAAGCAGAATCTGAAGCATTTACAATGCTCAAGAAAATTAGGCAGCATCCGGCAAATCAAGAGCATTTCGAAAGAATGAATGAATCATCAGAGAATTGTATTGAAGAGCTATTACAAGCTGATAGACAGGCTGGACAAGAAGCAGCAAAAGCAAGATATGCTCTTAATGATGAACTACGACAGCATATACTAGCCATTCACCAAAAGCATCCCCTCATGCTTGAGGATGTGCTACGGTATGAGCAGGGCAAGAATAGTCTTGAAAACCATCCTAGTAGTGAGAAGAAAAAGGAGCTACTTGAGTCGATATATAAAGCATATGAATTGGATAAAACTTACTCCTTCCAACTTTTGGTGGATCCTAACAAAGGTGGAGAGGTAAAGTGCTCGACTCCTGATGCACTTATGCTTCTTGAAGAATATGACAAATATGAAAATAAAAGTCTTTCCGAAGCAGAGCAGCAATATATTAAAAATATTGAAAAATTTGTTAATGATAGAGTAGATGATAATTATTTAAAAAATGCAATTAACCTAAAAATTGCGATAAGGGCTGCAAAAAATGGTAAAGACTTGAATGGAGTTTTTACTGCCTTAGGAAGGTTATGTGGAGGAGACAACGTAGACCATGACAATTTGGAACGTTTAAAAAAGAAGGCTTACTCTTCCAAAGAAGATCTAGAAGAGTATTTGAAGGCTTTGAGACAGAATGATGAATACCATTGGGTAGACTACATAGACAAATCTATTAAGAACGCACGAGCCATTAATGAGCAAATATACGGACCTTTGCAAACAGTAGTGTCTATGCAGAAAGAAAGACTGAGGATGCTCAAACTTGCAAAAGAAACTCTTAGCCCTGATACTCCCTCAGACCTAGCCATAAAGAAGTTAGAGAACTCATCCCTTAGTGACAAGAGATCTCTGTGTAAACGGATGGCTAAGGTAGATATACAGTCTAAGAAGAAAGACAGCCATTTTGAGCAAGAAGTCGACGAAATCACCAATAAATTAATGGAAAAAGGGAATCCGGAAGAATATGCAAAACAAGAGGTGAAACTAGCCTGGAAAGAGGCCTCTAAGGTGTTTCGTGATCTAGTCGAGTCATTGCCCAATCAAAAAAAGGAATTGGAAGCACATGCAGGCGACTTTCTCAAACTTATGTCGAAGCAGTATCTAGACGCATTCAACCGTGCGTTGGCCATTAGAATGCATGGGATGAGAGAGAAACTGATGGATAAGTCGATGAAACATGAGTTATTGGTGATAGCAGTTACAAATGGATATTGCCAGCTTGGCCAGTTCCAATCCCGCATAGGTAACTTGTTTATGAGATTGCTTACAGATATTGAAAAGATAGCTGGTATCGGCTAGCCTCAAATAGATAGTGTGCTAATGATAAAATAGGTATTATACCTCATATTCTGCATCAGTAACCATTTGGTCTTGGCTGTCGATCACATCTTGCTATAATAGAGATACTCTATTCTATAAATAAGGAGCGGATGCAATGTTTCGTTTTTTGACAGCAGGAGAGTCACATGGGCCATGTTTGACAATGATTGTCGAGGGCCTGCCCGCTGGATTAGCGCTTGAGAAGTCAATTATTGATGCAGATTTGCGTCGTCGCCAGGGGGGATATGGGCGCGGTGGTCGTATGAAGATAGAGAAAGATGCCATTCGCTTTCTCTCTGGTGTGCGTCATGGTAAGACGCTGGGTTCTCCGATTACCATGCAGATCGAAAATCTGGATTGGGTCAACTGGGAAGAGCGCATGAATCCAGCACCTGTCGATGCCTCAATAGAGGCTGTAACTCGCGTACGTCCTGGTCATGCCGATTTTACTGGAGCGATCAAATATGGTCACAAGGATGTGAGAAATGTAATTGAACGCTCTAGTTCACGTGAGACAGCTTCACGTGTTGCGGTTGGTGGCTTATGCCGTCAGTTTCTTGCACAGTTTGGTATAATAATCCACAGCCATGTACTCTCGATTGTCGATGTAGGTTACGAGACGCCTCGTTCTCTCAATCGAGAAGCCTATCCTGATGAGATGTGGGAGGCGGTAGAGGCTTCACCAATGCGTTGTGCTGATGCTGCACTGACGGAGAAGATGATTGCTCGTATCTTGGAGGCTAAAGGCAATGGAGATACCTGTGGGGGCATCTTTGAAGTAGTTGCTTTTGGGGTACCAATTGGTCTGGGCAGTTTCAGTCAGTGGGATCGACGCCTAAGTACACGCCTAGGTATGGCGATGATGAGTATTCCTTCGGTGAAGGCTATGGAAATTGGAGCAGGTTTTGGTGCTACCCGTACGACGGGGTCACATGTCCATGATGTCTTACGTCATGCTGAGGATGGAAGTTGGTTTCATCTTTCCAACAACGCAGGTGGCATCGAAGGTGGGATTTCTAACGGAGAGCCGATTGTGGTCCGTGTTGGTGTCAAGCCAATCCCTACACTGGCACATCCACTTCCTTCAGTGGATTTGGCGACTGGTGAAAATATTGATCAGAGTCGTTATGAGCGCAGTGATGTCTGTGTCGTCCCGGCTGCTGGTGTTGTAGGTGAGGCCATGATGGGGATTGTCCTGACTGAAGCGATGATTGAAAAATTTGGCGGTGATAGTCTAGAAGAGATGTTGCGCAATTATCGCGCTAGCCAGACACCCTTAGGATAACTGGGCGCCTAGTATCGTGGAGAGCTGGATGTTTTAACATGGATCTCAAGCATCAATGTAGAAGGTGCGCAATGGTATGAATATTAGTACGAGCATACGTCGTTTGACGAATCTGTTCATCATTCTTTTTATGATGCTCAGTGGCTGGATGGTCTACTGGCAAGTGATAGCGGCACAACAAGTGAGCAGCAATGCTCACAATAGTCGCCGCTGTTTGATCGAAAATTCGCCGTTGCGAGGAACAATCTATGACCGCAATGGACAATGGCTAGCAAAGTCGGTTGTGGATGCAGATGCACAATGTGGCTATCGGCGTGTTTATTATGATCCTTCACTTGCTGGCTTGATCGGTTACTATGCAGGTCCCAACTATCCTGCCACCGGGATTGAAAAGCAATTTGATGATGTGCTCAGTGGGCGTACTGGTATAACGACACTCAGTAATACGGTAAACCAATTGCTGCATCGTGCTCCTGTTGGAGATGATATTTATCTAACAATTGATGATCGGATTCAACAGATCGTAGATCAGCGTTTTAGTGATCCGTATTATACTGGTTATAACGCCGGCGATCAAGAATATGTGTATCCTTCTGATGCAGGAATGGTGGTTGTCTCCAATCCCCACACGGGGGAAATTCTGGCCATGTTGAGTCGCCCTAGCTATGACCCAAATAAGTTGGTACAGACCTTACAACACGGTGATCTGTCCTATTACAACCAACTGGTCCAAGATCCAGAGCAGCCATTACTTGAACGTCCGCTTCAGGGCAATTATGTGCCGGGATCAACTTTCAAGACGGTTACATTGATGGCGGCACTTGATTCGGGCAAGACAACACTAACGCAACCATTTAATAGGCAGCAGGCACTTGGACCAATCAATTATAATGGACAGGACATTGGCCCTTCAGGTAATAACATTGATGCGTACACATACCACTTTCCAGTAACGACTGAGTATGGTTATACCCATTCAGATAATGTTATTTTTGCCCAACTTGGGGTGAACACTGGTTTTGATGCATGGATGAACTATAATCGCAGTTTTTATCTTGAACAGCAAATTCCATTTGATTTACCAGTAGCCGTAAGCCATGTTCTACCAGCAGGACAGTCACAATTAGCCGATAATCAGCTAGCGGCAAATGCTTTTGGTCAAGGAACTGATTTTGTGACCGGGCTGCAGATGTCACTGATTGATAATATTGTGGCCAATAATGGTCAGTTAATGCGACCTACATTGATTTACAAAGTGACCGAGCACAAGTCTTCCGATCAAGATAATCCTGCTATTCTTCAGACCTTTAGCCCTCAGTCTCTGGCAACACCTATCAAAAGTGATACTGCTGTCCAAGTGCGTCATGCCATGTATGGAGTTATGCAATGTGGCCCTGGTCCGGAGGCACACGTGAATCTGAATACTTCTCCTTGGGGTATAATTGGCAAGACGGGAACGGCTCAGCTATCTGGTATGACAGATACAGGTCAGTTACCTGTCGAGGACCGCGCTGAAGGTTGGATGATAACAGAGGCACCTTATACCATTCAGAATCCTGACCAGCTTCCGGCGCTTACTGTAGTGGCTATGAGGGAGCATGGTGGGGATGGTGCTGCATCAACTGGACCAATGATTGGCAATATCTATAAAGATATCTTTAGCAAAGGCTATGTCCAGGCGAATAGTGTATCTGTTCCCGGCTTAAGTTACTGCTATCAAACCGGATTGCTCCAGTAAGAGGTAATCGCTGAGAGTGAGGTGCTCGTGCCGTTGTAAGCGCTTGCGTCAAGTTCAACTATCGGTAGTATTGGTGGAATCTTGATCAATGCTTGTCAATCTAGATTTTTTGAGGGAAGAATGCAACTTTGTTGTATGTGAAGGCTGTTCTGGAAGCGGGGTTACAGGTATATTTGTAGATTTCTGTGCTAGTAATGGAATTGTAGGTATATCTGTAGGTTTCTGTGATAAAGGTGAAATTGGAAGAGTATTTGTGAGTTTCGTTTCTAAAGACTGAGTGGAGAAAGGACTCGTTAGTAGTTTCTCATTCCTCAGTGGTTGGGACATGCTCTGCAGGTTAGCAATTGCTGGTTGGAAGCCTGCTGCCAGCAAGAGGCGACAAATCTCTGGCGATTTGGTACAGGAAGGTGGTACTATAAAATGTTTTCCCATGCGATGTTGTTCCAATGCTATAGTGGCATCCTCTAAGGCTTTGCTTATAGTTTGCAACTTTTGTTCATTATATTCAAAATGTATCAAACGTTCTGCCATCAGGTTGAAGCTACTAGCAAGTGGTATCAAATCACTGCTTGTTAAGCGTGTTAAGCGTGCTCTTGTGCGTAGATGACCGTTAGCTAGTCGTGTATGTACTTCCTTGAGATAAGCAACATCTTTCTCTAAGACTGCATTGCGCTCAGCAATTCTCTGGGCCTGTTCCTCGGCATGGTTATTAGCAGCCTCTAGATGATCAAGTGCAGTAGTCTGTTGGCGTGTGAGTCGTTCATTGTCCAACTGGGTTAAAATCTGGCGTAAGATTACGAGGGCAACGACTACCAGTGTTGCAAATACTAAAACTGGGCGAATGTTCCTCTGATCTGGGTCATTCGATAGGACATTGAAAGCTAGTACGGTAAAGAGGATTGCCAGCAAAACGTAGGGAATACTTTGTACTGGTCCAAAGCCGCTTTGTTCAGCTCGGCGATGTATACGCTGTTTAAGAACTTCGCTGGGAGTACTCGGCAAAAAGCTTCGCAAATGGGCGGCTATGCCAATAATCATTATGCCATAGGGCCAACCTAAATCTACCCAAGTTCCATCAACATAGGTACCTGCATTCTGCTGGATATTAAAAATGAAGTCTGAAAGTGCGAAGACGCCTAGGCCAATGCCAAGCATGACTAAGCTCACACGTCGAGCCGTTGTCTGGTAGACAGGTCCTTGACCACGTATTAACAAGAAGACCACACAACTGAGCAGAGCCATATCCGATGTGGGATACCACAGCGACAAAAACTTCCCAAGATCTGCTAAAAATGGGGTTTGTGACAGTGTTCCGAGTAGGAGAAACCAAGTAATTGCCAGAATAGCACCCATTGAGATCAAACTATCTAGCAATATTAGTAGACGGCCATGCCGTATGCCAGAAGACGGTTGCAAGATTAAGCCAACAAAGATCAATGGAGGGAAGCTAGAATAACCAAGGTCAGCCAGTGATGGGAATGGATTCATACCCTGTGCGAGGAAATAGCGCCACAAGCACTCTCCAATACCCCACATAATACATCCTGCGCCAATAAACGTCCATGCCAGTTTTTCATTTACTAACCAACGTTCTGTATCTGCTTTCTGATGTGTTGGATAGTTGGTGGAAACTATGGCAAGACATCCACCAATGAATGCTCCGATTAACTGAGAATAGAGCCCTACACGTAAAACTGTTTGCCCACCTGCGTGAAAGCCTAGGACTAGGGCCATGATCGCTGCTACCACTGCCACCGAAGCAACCACACTTCGTATATTTCTAAACATCAGGTACCTCCCGGTTGTTTCCAACGCTGGAAAATGGACTGAAGGTATTTGCATGATAGCTGATTGACACAAGTAGTGAAACTTAAGTTGTGAGAGCACCAGGCTTTGGGTAGATTCATCTCTAAGTCTAAATGCTTACAGAGTACTTGTCAATTTTTTTATATCAGCAAAGTACTTTTATATATCTTGGAATTCTTCCGCTGGATGTATTGAAAACACTAATACAAAGGAACCCACCTATCTACTGAGGATTTTCATCCCTGTAGATAGGTGGGTTTTCCTGTAGCTTTAGCCAAAAATTACGTACTATCTCAATGTGTGAGAGATTCAATTTGACGTTCGAACATCGGTAGTAGTGACGGTGTTTTGATCAAAGCTGATCAGTCTAGATTTTGTTGGGAAAGAAGGCGAATTTGGGTGAACCGGATATGGTGAGATGGGAAGAGGTGTATCCATTGGCCGTGTTGCTAATGGCGGCGGGGAGATAGGATGCGTTGATGGTTTCTCATTTCCCGGAGGCTGGGGCATGTTTTGTAGGTTAGCGACTGCCTGTTGGAAGCTGGCTGCTAGCAAAAGGCGACAAATCTCTGGCGAATTGGTACAGGAAGGTGGCACGACAAAGGGCTTTCCCATGCGATATTTCTCCAATGCCAAAATTGCATCTTCTAAGGAGTAGCTTAAATTTTGTAGCCTTTGTTCGCTATGCTCAAAATGTATCAATCGGTCAGCCATTAGGTTGAAACTCTGAGCAAGTGGCCTTAAATCGCTACTTGTAAAGCGTGTTAGGCGTGCTCTCGCCCGTAAATTGCCATTAGCTAGTTTGGCATGCACTTCCTTGAGATACGCAACATCTTCCTCTAAGACTGTGTTCCGTTCAGCAATTTTCTGTGCTTGTTCCTCAATCTGATTGTTAGCGGTCTCCAGGCGATCAAGAACAATAGCCTGTTGGCGTGTGAGTCGTTCATTATCCAACTGAGTTAAAATCTGGCGTAAGATTACGAGGGCAACGACTACCAGTGTTGCAAATACTAAAACTGGGCGAATGTTCCTCTGATTTGTTTGGGTCATTCGATAGGACATTGAAAGCTAGCACGGTAAAGAGGATCGCTAGCAAAATATAGGGAATGCTTTGTACGGGGCCAAAGCTGCTTCGTTGAGTTTGGCGTTGGATACGCTGTTGGAGAGCTTCACTGGGGGTACTCAGCAAAAAACTTCGCAAATAGCCAGCTACACCCAGAAGCATTATACCGTAGGGCCAACCAACAACTATCCAAGCTTGACCAGTATATGCTCCTGCGCTTGCCTCAATATTAAAATTGAAGTCTGAGACCGCAAAGATACCTAGGCCAATACCAAGCACAATTAAGCTCACGCGTCGAGCCTTTGCTTGGTAGACAGGTCCTTGGTTACGTATCAATAAGAAAACTACACAACTAAGCAGAGCTATATCCGACGTGGGATACCACACTGACAAGGATTTCCCAAGATCTCCTATTTTTTTATACAAAGCAGGACTTTTAGTTATCCTCTTACTCTCGTATTGTATGCGATGTCTATTCTTCTTGTTGGAGTGCTTGCCAGCATTGTGAGCAATAACCTGCAGCCATCAGGTCGAGTGTCAGATTATGGAAGTGATACTTCTCTTGTAGCTTTTCATGGAGATCTCCTAGTAGGGTTTCTTCGAGGTGGATAGTTATGTGGCATCTACGACATACTAGATGGTGATGAGCAGATCCTTCTGCTGTTTCATAATATGGCGGTTCGCCAGGAAGATGGCTTTCGCGGATCAAGCCTAGAGTTTTCAAAAGTTCGAGTGTGCGATAGACAGTTGAGAGGCTGACATGAGGGTTATATTGTTGTACCCGCTCTGTTATTTGCTCAACGCTTAGGTGTTCCTTAGCTTGCTGGATCACGCTCAGGATCATATGCCGTTGAGGTGTTAAGCGATATCCCCGTTTACGCAGTAGTTCATTACTGGATTGTAGAAAAGAATGCATGTTCTGTTTATGGCTGCAACATAGCGGCGGACATTGATCTGTACGCCTGCTTGGCTGGCCTCTTCTGCAATTTGTAAAAGATGGGTCGCAATATCTTCGTTCACGTACTCTTCCCCACAGGTTTGGCTCATTCGTTTAAGAGCATGGATACGAAAGACGAGTTGGTGTATACTTGCAATACTGCTTCCCTTTATAATACTCGTCATTAAGTTTATCATATTATATCAAGAAAGGGTAGTAATGAGATTGTGAGAGGCGGAGTGTGATCTTTTCCCCTCTTTACCATAAAATAGTTCTAGATATCTTAGGAGAAAGGTCTATATTTGATGATAGATGTTATTCTTGCTACTTATGCAGGTTTGCCAAATCTGGATGCTGATAATGCTCTGCTTCTTCCCGCATTAGCCGAGCGGGGAATCAAAGCTC
>CBJMBI010000054.1:0-13216 GCA_966427955.1 uncultured Ktedonobacterales bacterium | reverse complement strand
AAGTTGTGATATGCTCTCAACAAATTTCCACTATTTTGTTTGTGCCACTGCTACCGATTCTGCTATCATAACCCACAGAGATACCGGCTCGCCAAACGGCATCCGACTATCAAATGGAGACTTCATCTCTCCACACTCAACTTCTGGAAAGAGAGCTATATTACATGAATTTAAGTGGAAAACATGTTCTAGTTATGGGATTGGGACTCCAAGGTTCTGGCATAGCGTCAGCGCGTTATGCTGCTCAGCAAGGAGCAATTGTACGTGTAACGGATATGAAGTCGCCAGAGGTTCTGGCTCCAAGTGTTCAGGCCTTGGCAGGACTTCCAATAGAGTTTGTACTGGGACAGCATCGTGAAGAGGATTTTCGCTGGGCGGAGATTGTCATTCGCAATCCGGGTGTCCCTCGTAACTCTCCCTATTTGCTACTGGCTCAGGAGCATGGCGCCCAGATCGAGATGGAGATCGCCTTCTTTTTTCTTGCTTGTCCCGGCCGTATCATCGGAGTAACAGGGACGCGTGGCAAGACGACAACGTCAACTTTGATCTATGAGATCGTGCGAGCCAGTGGTGCTCCAACAATATTAGCGGGTAATGTTGCTGGCGTAGAAACGCTCTCTCTGTTGCCAGAGATCACCGCAGAGACGCAGGTCATCCTAGAATTGTCGAGTTGGCAACTGGAAGGATTAGCTCCGCATAAGATCAGTCCGACAGTAGCGGTAATGACAAATATCTATCCTGACCATCTCAATACGTATAACGGAATGGAGGACTATGCGGAGGCTAAGGCCAACATTTTTCGGCACCAGAGAGCTAACGACATAGCTATTTTCAACTATGACAATCCCTGGACGCGTCGCTTTGGCCTGGAGGCTCCAGCAAGGACATGGTTTACAAGCCTGCAACGTGCAGGAAGTTTCATGTGTGGATCTGAGGACATAGTCCCATTTGTTTTTAGGGATACGCCGCTAGCAGGCAGGCATAATCTGGAGAATGTCCTATTGGCAACAACGACGGCTCGTCTCCTGGGCATTACAGATGAGATCATTGCTAAGACTGTGCGCAGTTTTCGCACAATAGCACACCGACTAGAAGAAGTGCGTACTATCAATGGGGTTCGCTTTATTAATGATAGTGCAAGCACAACTCCAATTGCAGGGCAGGTAGCATTAGAGGCTTTTAATACTCCGATTGTTCTGGTGGCTGGTGGGAATACGAAACATTTGCCGCTGGAGCAATGGCCAGCGCGAATCGTAGAACGTTGTCGGGATGTAGTCTTGCTTACAGGTAGCGGCACTGATGAGCTATTACCAGCGTTGCAAATAGAATTAGAGCGGCAAGGGAGAAATGACCCAGTACGTGGTATCTATTCCAGTTGGGAGCAGGCGTTAGATGCAGCTGTTGCTCTAGCCAGGCCTGGGGACGTGCTACTCTTCTCTCCAGGGTTTACCAGCTTTGGCATGTTCCTCAACGAGTTCGATCGTGGGGATAAGTTTGTTGCATATGTGCGAAAATTGTAGACATTTATCCATGTCAATGGAGAGAATTGTCTCTCTTTCTTCCATAGCAGAGTCATGCTAACTTTTGTTACAATAGGTTAACAGAAGGTCATCCCTTTCACAAAATTTTGTAGTTGGCATGTAACAAGTCTCTGTAGAACTATAGTTCTGGTTGCGCTATCTTGTCTAACTTTGGTAAACTAACGAGTGTTCGGGGCCATACGCGTTGTCTTGCTACTCTGTATGCAGGGAGTAGCCGTTTGCCATTTTAGGTAGCGCGGCTCGAGAGACAAGCCCCAAAGGAGAGATAAACCATGACAATAATGATGAGCAGGAAGGCGTTAGAAGAGTATGGTTTGGTTAATCTGGGAACTATCCATTGGAATCTTGCGCCGAGTGTTCTAGTCGAGCATGCGTTGGCACGCGGTGAAGGTCGGCTAGCGGCTAACGGAGTATTCTCTGCAACAACAGGAAGCCATACGGGGCGTTCTCCTAAAGATAAATTCATTGTCTCCAATGAAGAATCTGCAGCACGTATCTGGTGGGGAGAGAATAATCACCCGATGTCACACGAAACTTTTGAAATCGTGAGGCGTAGTCTGGCTGATTATTTGCAGGGACGTGATGTCTATATACTTGATGCAGCCGCTGGTGCTGATCCTCGCTATCGTCTACCCATTCAGGTAATTACTGAGTTGGCCTGGCATAATTTGTTTGCGCGGCAATTATTCCTTCGAGCACGGGAGAGTGATCTGACCAGTGAGCGACCTGGCTTTACTATTCTGTGTGTCCCACAATTCCGTACTAATCCTCGGACCCATGGTACGCGGTCTGATGCAGCAATTATTATCGATTTTCAAGAGCGTCTAGTCTTGATTGCTGGTACGCAGTACGCCGGCGAGATGAAGAAATCAATTTTTACCGTACTTAATTTTATTCTTCCTGCCGAAGGCGTATTGCCAATGCATTGTTCAGCCAATGTGGGGCCAGAGGGAGATGTCGCGCTCTTTTTTGGTCTCTCAGGTACAGGCAAAACTAGTCTCTCGGCTGATCCCGATCGTCGGTTAATTGGTGATGATGAACACGGTTGGGGTGACAACGGCGTCTTCAATTTTGAAGGTGGGTGTTACGCCAAATGTATTAATCTCTCAAAGGAATATGAACCACAAATATGGAATGCAGCAAAGTTTGGAGCTGTTTATGAAAATGTGGTATTAGATGAGAAGACACGTCAGCCTGATTATAAAGATGCTTCGTTGACGGAAAATACACGTATTGCTTATCCTGTTGACTATATTGACAACGTGATATCTTCAGGAATGGCTGGGCACCCCTCGGCGGTGATTTTCCTGTCGGCAGACTCATTTGGTGTGCTACCTCCTATCTCGCTTCTCTCGACTGAGCAGGCTATGTATTATTTCCTGTCTGGCTATACCAGTAAGCTAGCAGGAACCGAGGCAGGAGTCACCACTCCACAGGCGACCTTTAGTTCCTGTTTTGGGGCGGCTTTCCTTCCACGGCGGCCAGGGGAGTATGCTAACCTGTTACGTGAACGTATCGAGCAACATAAAGTTCGCTGTTATCTGATCAACACAGGTTGGACTGGTGGTCCGTATGGAACCGGGTCGCGTATCAACATTAACTATACGCGAGCGATGGTTCGTGCGGCAATTAGTGGTGAGATCGATAAGGTTGAATGCGTGACGGAGCCAGTCTTTGGCCTACGTGTGCCGACGTCCTGTCCAGGTGTGCCTCAAGAACTACTCTTCCCGCGTAACACCTGGGCAGAGCCGGATGCATATGACTTGCAAGCAGCAGCACTGGCCAATCTCTTCAAGAAGAATTTTGAACAGTTTACCTTGCCGTCGGATGAGGTACGTAACGCTGGCCCTCGTTAGGGGAAGAGTATAAAAAAGTTGTAGGTGGCATAAGAGCCAGAACAACGGAAGTGTTATAAGGAAGCAAGAAAAGCCCAAACTGTCCTTTTCTTGCTTCCTTTGTTTCTAAAAATCTTAGCAGATGAGCTTCCAACCTCTCATCCTTTCTCTCAGCTTACTCTTACTGTCTCTGTGCCTACCACCGGTATCTTAGAATCAGCGAACTGTAAGGCAAATTGGCAAGTGGGATCAATCTCCGTTTTGGCTGCTTCGATCGAATTTCCTCCACCATCGTCTACACGGTCGATGCGACTAAGATAGAGACCATTATCCGCTTTCAAGGCGATTTTTCCGTTCCCCAATTGGATGAGTTCGAACTGGCTATAGGGATCAATCTCCGTTTTGGCTGCTTCGATCAGATTTATTCCATTATCGCCCCCATAGTTGATACGACTAAGATAGAGACCACTCTCCGCTTGCAAGGTGATCTTTCCGTTCTCCAATATGGTGAGTACGAATCGGCTAGAGGAGTCAATCTTCCCCTTAGCTGCCTCGATCGGATTAAATTGACTAAGTGGTTCAATTGGATCAGAACCTATGTCACTAGGGGGGGCAATAGGGAGAGGCTTAATAGAGGGGCTACTCACCCCTATGTCACTTGAGTGAACCTCTGCAAGATAGAGACCATTATCTGCTTGGAGGGTGACGCGACTGCCAGAAGGTGGCAACGTGAGGTTCCTCTTATCCGCACGGACACCATTCACATCCATCAGCAATCCTAGTATACTACACAATACAACAGGAATAAACACAATACATACTTTTCGTATATTCATCTTATGCATGCTGTTTCCTTTTTGTTTTAATCCGTATGATACTACAAGAAGTATAGATATCGTGCATTATCATATCCTTTCTGGCTATTTTCCGTAGAGAATCCCATCCAAAGACGAGTAGCGATTACTTAATCTATAACAAGTATAGCTAATTAAATACACTTTACAAGGGTGAAAGAGGGACAATTTACAAAGCCAGGAGCATCTCTACGGGGAGAGATATTGAAATCACCAGAAGCATTTATAGTGCCGATCAGGAGAAAAGGCAATCGTGCAATAAAGTTTTGACCATGAAGCAATAGCACATCTTTCAATAACAGGAGAAAGATGGTATGCTTGTGGAGAAAGAACAGAGATATTCCCCACGGTCGTGTTCAAGAAGAGAGGAAGTTTTTTATGACACGTTATTCTCTGAAACTTGGCTATAAAGCTTCTGCTGAGCAGTTTGGACCCCGTCAGTTGCTCAACTTTGCCGTTGAGGCTGAGGCTTGCGGATTTGACAGTGTATGGATCAGTGATCACTTTCAACCCTGGCGACATACCAATGGCCATGCACCATTTGCATTTGCATGGTTAGGTGCCGTCGGTGAGCGCACTAGTCGTATCCTGCTTGGAACGAGCGTCCTTACTCCAACGTTCCGTTACCAGCCAGCAGTTGTTGCTCAGGCTTTTGGAACACTTGGCCTGCTCAATCCTGGCCGTATGATCCTGGGTGTTGGCTCCGGTGAGTCGCTCAATGAGGTTGCTGTTACTGACATGGAATGGCCCCCGGCTAAGGAGCGTTTAGCCCGCCTGCGGGAAGCAGTTGCACTGATCAAACGCCTCTGGACAGAAGAAATGGTGACCTTTAAAGGCGAATATTACCAGACACGTAATGCAACCATTTATGATCGTCCAGATCAACCTATCCCCATCTATATAAGTGCTGGAGGGCCAGTTGCGGCAAAGTTCGCGGGCCGAGAGGGCGATGGCTTTATCTGCACATCTGGCAAGGGCGATGACTTGTACAGGAACCAGCTTCTACCAGCGCTTGAAGAAGGAGCAAAATCTGTAAGTCGAAACCCAGGAGAGATCGAGCGTACAATAGAGGTCAAAGTCTCGTTTGATACAGACCGTGAACGTGCTCTAGCAGATACACGTATCTGGGCTGCATTAGCTCTACCAGCAGAAGACAAGGTCAGTATCCACGATCCACGTGAAATGGAACAAAAAGCAGCAACTGTTGCAGATCAGGCTCACCGCCGTTGGCTCGTCTCGAGTGATCCCGAAGAACATGTGGAACAGATCCGTCCCTATATCGAACTTGGCTTCACACATCTGATCTTCCATGCACCAGGAGATGACCAATCACGTTTCTTACAGCTTTATGCAAAGGAAATCCTTCCTAGGATTAGACAACGTTGGGGCTGAGCTGAAGCAGAATAGGGGAAAGCTTCTATTCGTCAAGCTTCCCCTTTTTTTGATCAGAATCAATGCCCATCCCTACGGATAGGCATTCTCGGCCATTGAGTAGCTTCCCTAGGAAATAATGGGGTAGGATAGAGATATATCGACAGAGAAAAACAGTCATGAAAGGAAACTATCCATGAGTGAGCAGGAGATGCAAAATCCGTTTCTCATTGGGAAACGGATCTATTTACGCCCACTAGAGCCCAATCAGGATTATCACAAGCTTTCCTGGTGGAATAATAGTGAAGATGTGCGCCGTTATTTCAACGTTTATCCACTCAATCATACTCGCTATCAAGAGCGGCTGAGTCAGCAATATAGAGAGTTTAGCCATATTCTCTTTGGGATTGTATCGAAAAACGAGAATACGCTAGTTGGCGTTGCAGGCCTCAAGGACATCAATCTTCTCAATCAGACCGCTGAGTACTACAATAAAGTCGACCCAGAGGAGCAAGGCAAAGGCTATAGCACTGAGGCAACAAAATTAATGCTGCGCTATGGTTTTCTGGAACTCAATCTCAATCGTATTCAAACACTGGATGTAGAGGAGAATACTCCTGGTTGGAAAGTTGATGAGAAATTGGGCTTTAAGTTCGAAGGGATCCAGCGCGAAGTATTTCCTCGCTATGGCCGTTTCTACAATATGCGTATTTATAGTATGCTAAGACGCGAGTATCTAGAACTTTTTGCCGCTAGCCCGGTCTATGCAGACCAGCGTGAGCTTTTTGGATCACAGGACCATTTCGTTTTGGCAACGGTCAACCAATCCTCGGCGAGAGAGAAATAGTTGCCAGAACAAAAGACAACTTGAGGACAAACCCAGGAATTCGTCGAGCTATTTGAGCGTATAACGAAGTTCCTGGGAGCCTTTCAGAACGAAAGAAGAAGAGATGTTACTTGTTTGGTTAGGCCTTCTGACTGGACAGGATACGGGTCAATTTAGTCCCGCAGACAACGCAGATTCCCTGCATAGCGGGCTTACCATTCTTCATAGTAATCTGGTGGGCATCCTTCATTTCCCGCTTTTCTTTGCATTTTACACAATATGCTATATCTGATGCTGTATCTGCCATGGTTCTTCAGCTGCCTTTCAAAACATGGTAAAACGTGTTGTTTCCTGCCAGATGGCCATAGATAGACCTCAATAGCCTTACAATCTATGCCAACTGTGCAGCACACCATCTTTACTACTTTGGGTGGATATCCCAAACTGGATAAGAGTCCACAAACCAGTCTCTTACTGTGGACAGATGCGCCCTTTTCAGGGAAAGACTGGTTTTTTACGATTGCTCCATTCTTTCACGCATCCGTCAGACATTTTACCACACGTTCCTGCAAATTCAAGAGCTGCAATTCAAGACCTGTAAAAGGTTCCTTGCATTACATCATCAATTACATCGCTTTGAGATCCTGCACCCTATCCCCTACGAAGTACAGGCGTGCTAAGCTCTCATGTATGTAACGAAGCATACTTGCAATAGGACTCACGCAATAGGAAAAGCCAAGAAGAGAATCCTATTGGTACGTGCACGAGAGTACCACTCTCCAGTTTATATGATATTGTTCTTCGTAACTGAGTACTTTCAAACCTTCATGTTTACATCCAGGCCAGCTTGTATTTCATCATGTGCAGGAAAGAGAAATGAACAGAAGGCCTGTGCTGCACGTGAAAGTTGCTTGTCCATGCGGTAGATCAGGCTCAACTCTGGATGGAGTTCTAATCCCTCGACAGGCACGTGCACGAGAGTCCCGCTTTCCAGTTCTCGCGACACGGTCAGCGAGGAGACTACAGCAGCAGCAACACCATGAATGACCATTTGCTTAATTGCTTCATTATCTGTCAGTGTAAGTAAGGGATGGAGATGTACTCCATACTTTTGTAACTCCTGCTCAAGCATTTCACGTATTGCGCTGCCCTTTTCTCGTAGCAGCAAGGCATCTGTTGCAAGATCTTCTGGACGTAATGAACTCATATGGCGCCAGTGATGATCAGGTGAGACCACCAGGATTAGTGTGTCGCGGGCAAAGACTCGTGCACTCAATTCTGTTGGCAGTGTTGATGTATTACCCTCGATTAGCCCGAAGTCTAGCTCCCAATTGAGTATGCCATCGAGAATCTCACGTGAGTTGAGGATGGTCATATTTAATGTCACGCGAGGATGATGTGAATGAAAACGGGCAATGATAGGGGGAAGTAAATAGACACCAGCCGTGGTATTGGCGGCCATGACAACTTCGCCGCCTTCTAAGTCTCGCAATGCTGTCAGTTCCTCTTCCATCTGACGTTCCAACGCAAATATCTGCCGAGCATGTTTCTGCAATACACGGCCAGCATGTGTGAGCACAATGCGTCGTCCCTGACGCTCCACTAGTTCGAGATGGACCTCATGTTCAAGGCTCTGAATAATCTTCGTCACAGCGGGTTGAGTTAAATGTAATTCTTCAGACGCACGGGTAATATGTTCTAGATCGGCTACCTTTAGAAATACGCGTAAATTTTGCAAATTCATTCCAAAATCTGCTCCTCATTGAGTAATATCTGTTCTAGATCATTATATACATTCTTTTTGATAGATTTCCACCTCATTTGAGCAAGGACGAAGCAGAAGCAATGAAATGGGAGAAGCGGCCAGATTACGAACATCATCTTGGTGATCCTACCCAGCTCTTTTACGATCGTGGACATGGTGTTCACGACCCATTCGATGAGACAAATCCAAATTAGTACTGATGGAAGGCAGTGTGAGAGCACAATTCTTAGAAAAAAATAAGAAGATAAGGTTAGAACCTGACTGTATTTAGGGTAATCACCTGATGTGGTAGCCGCCAGCAGGTATTTAAAATTAAAGAAGAAAAGAGAGGAAAAGTAAACACATACATAGTAGTATCTGTGTGCTCTATAGCCTGTGAGCTAGACCCACGAGGCCATAAGGAGGAGTCCGACGCTGATTCTGTCGGTAAGTTTCCCGAAGGGAGCGTGGAATAATGGTAGTTGCTCGGTCGATTAGCACTGACCCAGAGGCCCTATTAGGGACAGAAGCATCATCTGTGGAGACCCTCTCCACAATTACCTCACCACCAGAGTTTGGACTTGAGAGAGAAGTTTCTTTTTTCTCTTCAGTCTGTGAGCACCTAGTCGATTCGCCTAGTAGTAGTGATACTAGCGGAGATGCCTTTCTAGATGACGAAAATGAGGATCAGAGCGAAACTGATGTCTTTGAAAGCACGTCCGCTCATAGAGGGCAAGGAAGTATCACCAACACTAAACATGCTACAAGTACCGAAGATGCTTTCCAGAGTTATTTGCGCGATATTCGCAGGTTTAACTTGCTCACTCATGAAGAAGAAATTGAGTTAGCACGTCGTTCTGCCGCTGGTGACTTACTTGCACGTCGGAAGCTTGTAGAATCAAATTTGCGCTTAGTAATTGCAATTGCTCGTCGCTACACCGGTACTGGCGTTCCACTCACTGATTTAATCCAGGAAGGTAACCTGGGGTTAATGCGTGCCGCTGAAAAGTTTGACTATCGGCGAGGTTGCCACTTTGGAACTTATGCCACTTGGTGGATTCGTCAAGCTGTCAGCCGAGCAGCAGGAGAGCAGTCTCGCATGATTCATCTGCCAGAACATGTTGCAACACGTTTGCGCAAAGTACGCCGTATTGCTGCGCAGCTCTCACAAGAAAATGGTCTTGATCCATTACCCGAACAGATAGCTACGGCATGTAACTTTAAGCTTGAAGAAGTAGTAGATCTGCTTGGTGTTATTGAGCAGCCTGTCTCTCTCGATGCTCCTGTTGATGAGGAGGCTCGTTACTCTCTGGCCGATAGTCTAGAAGATTGCACTAGTCCAACACCGTCTGAGACGGCCTCTCAACATTTACTAGGTGAAGAACTCCAGCGGGCTCTAGCGCTACTTACACCTCGTGAACGAGCTGTGATTATCCTACGTTATGGCATCGGTGATGGCCGGAACCGCACATTGCTGGAAGTAGGTAAAGAGCTTGGTATTTCACGTGAACGGGTTCGCCAGCTTGAGGTTGTTGCTCTTATAAAGTTGCGCAATACCAGCGAGAGTGCTGCGTTGCACGAGTGCGTATGAAAAAGAGGCATTTTTACATGCCTCTTTTTCATTTTCCTATCAGGACCATTTTCTCCTACTTACTGTGGAGCTCTTTCTATGGTTTCCACTTGATGGAGCAGCCAACGGGCTTTGTCTCAGATAGAGTAGGCTCTCTCTCTGCAAGGATGGCATCTAACGCCTCTCTTGCATAGTGATGCTTGACTGCACGCTCATCCTCATAGTTATCATCAGGTGCTCCATGATAGCGTAGGATTTTGGTGGCATCGAAGATAAAGAATTCTGGTGTGCGTTCAGCGCCATAGGAACGAGCAACCTCTTGGCTCTCATCATGGAGATAGGGGAAGGCAAAATGCTTCTCCTTTGCTCGTTTCACCATGTTGTCGAAGCTATCAGCAGGATGCGTCAAGGCATTGTTTGCGTTAATCGCGAACAGGGTCACACCTTGTCTTGCATAGTCGCGGGCAATAGCGTTAATACGGTCCTCCCATGCTATTGCATATGGGCAATGGTTGCAGGTAAATACGACTGCAACTGCCTTAGAATTATTGAAGGCTTCGTAAAGATTATACGCTTTTCCATCAGTAGCTGGTAGCGTAAAATCAAGAGCTGTATCACCAATTCGCAAATTTGCCATTTTCTGTTTTTCCTTTTCTATTCCGTATTTACGTTAGAGAGAGTAGAGGTCCCTCTCTTCTAAATTATACGGGAGAAGCCCGACGAAAAGCCGCAACAATAAGCTCGCGTGGAGGGAGAGGAGAAATACGTCCGTCTGCACGCCGATAGGCTCTGCAAGTGAGACTAGGCTCTACACTGTATTCAGTTAACGGTGCAATATCTTCTCCATCAATCCGGATAGTAGGAGAGCCATAAAACTGGTATTGTTTGGCTTCATCCTCGGTCTTGACCTCAACCATTTTCACGGGAGCTTGGATTTGCTCTTCTGTCATGACATCATGTAGAAGTTCTAATGCTCGCTCATGGCTGGGGCAATCAGCCCAATACAAAAACTCAACTTTTGGCATTTTTTTCACCCCTCAAATCACCTCGCGTTGCTATCTTAGCAGTTCACCAAACGATGTTCTCATATGAAAACACAAGGTGCTATAGAACCTATTCCGTTAGTGCTCAACAAATGGTAGAAAGATGGCGCACTACTGTCTTGGTAATGTTGACAAGGTTCTACCGTCCAGCTACAATTTCTAAAGAACATCACAACTGTAAATGCATCCATTTTGTGGAAACTCTAAGAGGAATGGTCACGTGACGCAACAAAACTTTCCCGTATCTGTATCGGCAGTAGCCCACACTTTTTCTTGGAATATTGAAACCCAACTTGTTCATGGTGGACGTGCCATTGGTACTAACCATAAAGGCGGCGGCAAGCCTACCGTGCCACCTATTTATGCAAGTACAACTTATCTGCATGAAAGTGTTGAAGCCCTTGACAAGGCTTTCGAAGGTATTACTCCCAATGGTGAGTCTGCATTTGTCTATGCCCGGCAGGGCCATCCCAATGCTAGTGCATTTGAAGAAGCGCTAGCTAGCATTGAGAAAGGGGTAGGTGCCGTTGCTTGTGGATCAGGGATGGCTGCGATTCATGTCGCACTTCTAGCGGCAGGTCTAACCTCTGGAGCTAAGATTGTAGCCTCGCAGGACCTCTATGGTCCTACAATTACCTTGCTTCACAAGCTATTTACTCCCATTGGAGCAGAACTAGTACTGACTGATCTCTGTAAGCCCGAAGCTATTGAGATCATTCGTAATGAGCAGCCAGATGTCGTTTATGTTGAGACTCTCTCAAATCCTTTGGTCAAAGTAGTTGATCTGGATGCCATTAGTGCAGTTGCCAAAGAAGTCGGTGCTGTAACCATCGTAGATAGCACCTTTGCAACCCCTTATCTTGTTAGACCAATTGAACATGGTTTTGATCTGGTTGTTCACAGTACAACCAAATATATTGGAGGTCATGGTGATAGCACAGGCGGAGTAGTGGTTAGCGCGAAAAATGCCTTGCTTGACCTGTTGCGCAGCTATAGTATGTTGCTGGGGGCTATGCTCAGTCCGTTTGATGCGCACCTCATGACACGTGGTTTGCGCACTCTTGCTCTGCGCATGGACCGACAATGTAGTAATGCACTTCAGATAGCCCATTTTCTCCAGCAGCACCCGGCTATTGCTCGTGTCCATTATCCTGGTTTGCCTAATCATCCTCACCATGCTCTGGCAAGCAAACTGATGAGAGATGGACACTATGGGGGATTGCTAGCTTTCGAACTCAAGGAACAATCCCGTGAGGCTGCATTCCGCTTTATGAACAATCTGCAACTCTGTTTGCCGGCGACCTCCCTAGGTGATGTTTTCTCGCTTGTCAGCTATCCGCCTGTATCATCGCATCGGACACTCAGCACAGCTGATTTGCACAGTATGGGAATTACAGAGGGATGTGTCAGATTATCGGTGGGCATCGAGTATGTTGATGACATTATAGCTGATTTGGATCAAGCGCTTAAACACTAGATGCAAATTGGGTAGAGGGAGGGGAGGTGAATCTTCGACCATTACTCATCTGCATTAAAACGATAGCCGACTCCTGATACTGTCAGGATGAAACGGGGATGGGCGGCATCAGGTTCAACCTTACGTCGCAATTGGCCAATATAGACATGGAGATAGTGGGCTTCACTCCCGTAGCCAGTTCCCCAGACCTGCGAGAGTAACATCTGCCGAGTCATGATTTTGCCATTATTTTTGATTAGTGCTTTGAGTAAATCATATTCAGTTGGTGTTAGCTTCACTTCCTGCCCATTCACTTGTACAAGGCGTTGGGCAAAATTGACACTCAAAGGTCCTACAGTAAAGACTGGCTCGGTTCCGGCTTGAACTTGGGCGGCATGACGAAGTGCTACGCGAACACGGGCCAATACTTCATTGACACCAAAAGGTTTAGAAACATAATCGTCGGCTCCAAGATCGAGTGCTTGTACTTTATCGTGCTCTGTGTCTTTGACAGAAAGGACAATAATAGGCACGTTTGATTGTCTGCGTACTCGCTCACAAACTTCTAACCCACTCATACCAGGCAAGCCCAAATCGAGAAGGATGAGATCAGGACGATGACGAGAAACTCCCTCTAATGCCTCCTCACCGTTAGGAGCTGTAAATACCTCAAAACCATGTGCATTCAAACTGCGCTGCAGTGCACGCAAAATTTCTATCTCATCATCAACAACAAGGATGCGAGCCCCGCTCTTACTCATACCATTCTCCCTTCTGTCTTTGTTAGAGGTAAAGTGAAACGAAAAATAGCGCCTTCACCAGGACGATTCTCTGCCCAGATATGCCCACCGTGGGCTTCAACTAGCCCGCGACAAACTGCCAATCCTAAGCCTGTTCCCATCACACTGGAAGTTTTGCGGATCGTCCCAGATACGCGATAGAACTTGTCAAAGATACGCTCCAGATCATAAGGTGG
>CBJMBI010000053.1:0-13277 GCA_966427955.1 uncultured Ktedonobacterales bacterium | reverse complement strand
GCGTGGCAGGAAGAGGTCCGAACTAGGGTGGCATTCAGACATTCTTGTAGCCCGTCCCGCTGCTGTTTCAATTGAAACCCACTAGACAAGAACTTACGTTGCGCTAGCCGTTTCGCAAGCCCCCGAATTCATTCGGGGGTTCTTGACCAATGTGTCCCAAGGGTGGCTAATTTCTGCCATGTTTGCTCCCCCCCTTACACCGCATGGTTTATCCCTAAACCTCACCAGGACCGTCTTCCCAATGAGGGCATGTGCCCGCATTTCCCCTTGAGATAACACTCATCTTGTGTCTTCACGTCCACATATCCATTACCATTTTAGCATCCTATTCTTGAAAAGTAAATTCTCCATTCCTTTATTTAACTACGCTGATATAACTGGTCTTTACTTATCATTACTATCTTGTATAACAATGTACTTCCTTACTCGTTTCACAGCTTTTTTCGTCCTTTTCTTGATCATAGTATACCATTTTTGCATGCGATCTTGGACAGTTATCACCCAGATATTTGGAACAGATGTACTTTCCAGAAAGTTCCTGCGAGCTAGCTTGTGGGAATCAACATGCTGGAAGAGGGAAGTTTGGACTTTGTAGTTGCGACTGAAAAGCCACCATTCCACACACAGCACCAGAAGGAGGAATGTAGCAATCCACGGCCAGATTTCACGCAATTGCCGTGGAGCTACACTGCTACCGGATGTCATATTGGTGCTATGGACAATTGGCAAGCTACGAGCTGGCTCTAGACGCGACTGCCCTGCATCAAAGAGATTAATAGCGAATGCACCATCCAGCGTATGCCCATGAACGGTCTGTGTCACATGGTAAAGACCAACGGTATTGGTTTTTGTATATGGGGTTACTGGAAACGGCGGGCCAACGGTCGTGGCCTGTTTGTCTGGCCCAGTGATCGTCACATGATCCGCTCCCGGCCATACTTGGATCGTGAGAGGAATGCCTGGAGCAAGCTGTACGTCTTCAGGAACAGGCGATGGCAAAAACCAGTTCGTCAAGTTGTGCATCAAAACGGGAAAAGCGGGTTGTAGCGGCAGATCACTAGCATGCAGGTCAAAACCCAGTGTAGCAATACGCCGATTATTGTTCTCACCAGCAATGAGCAGAGGCGTTTCTGTAGCACTAATTACCGTTTGAGCCCAGAGAGTTGGTTGTAACTGGTGCGAATTATGGATAACATGTATATTGCTTAGATCAATATTGGCAAGCAGATTGAAGGGATCTGTTCCAATACTGATGTGACTGATACTTGTTTGCTTGCTAGATACTCCAAAAGCATAATTCCCAGTGGGTGGATCAACGTAAAGGATATTGCCAGTGGGAGGATACAATGGCATCGTACCATCAAAGACTGTCAGATCGTAGTTGCCTATATTACTAAAGTATTTATCAGGTGTAGTCTCAAAGAGAGTGATATTAGGTTGAAGACGTAGTGCCGTCTCCAGAAAGGCATTTCCTTTGGTTACGAGCAGCACTTGTGCATGGAGAAACCCACCTACGATTGCCCATGCTTCATGGTCAGTAGTCATCGAGTCTTGAGAGATGAGATGTACATGCAATATACGCGTATCAGGCCTAATTGGACTCCATTCGATTGAACTACTGGCACCAGCAGGTAAGGTAACTGTTTGTACACTAACCAGATGGTCATCTGCATACAGTTCAACTGGTACTGACCGTTGCTGATGGCTGAAGTTTGCAATCTGGCTAAAAGCTGTAAGTTGTCCTTTCATAGTACTAGCAGCTAGAGCTGTAAGAGCGACATTTGGTTTATCGGTCCCAACAGATAGATATCGTACAGGAAACGGTGTTGCAATAGCTTGATCACTATTCATGACATGTCCATCTCCAACGACCAGGATTTGCGCCTTGGCTTCTCCTGCTGCAAGGGAGGTAGCAAGTGAGATTGCCTGTTGTAAATCTGCACTCTGGTTGGTCACTCTGGCTCGCTGGAGAGCTGCCAAGACTGCTCCTTTGTCTTGGGATTGGGCAATAAGAACTTGTGGATTACGCGCCATAGTGATTAAAGAGACATGGTTGCTTGACCCCATAGTGTCAACTAAATCCGCAATTGTATTTTTTGCACTCTCAAATCTCGTTGGGGCAACATCAGTGGCCTGCATACTGGCAGATGCCTGCAAAATGATAATGCTATTCCCGCTAAGAGGACTATTAGCAAAAATCGCTGGACGAGTCAGGATAAGTACAATCACAATAGCCGCTAATAGTTGGAGTAAGAGCAACGGAGTGATACGTAGTCGTTGCCAGGGATGACTAGCCTGTATGTCTTGCAAAGCTTGTCTCCAGAGGAGGGTACTACCAACTACACGCTCCTGGCGTTTTGGACGCATAAAGTATAGTAATATTATAATTGGTATAATAGCGCTAAAAGCGAGTGCCGCTGGAACAAGTAAGCTCATTTATTGATCACCTAACCAGCTCAATTTGTCGTAAGAGTCTCTGCACCACATCAATAGTTGCAGTATTGCTGGCAATGAGTGCGTACATGCCCGCATGTTTATGTGCAAAAGCGGCCAGTTCCTCAGTAAAATCAGCCAGACACTGCCGATATGCCTGGAGGATGCTGGATGAGGCACTCACATTGATAGTCTCGTGCCCCTCACTATCATGCAATTGCCAATCGCCCTGGATATCAGGATTGATTTCATCTGGCGACAGAATTTGTAGTAGAGCTATTTCTTGCCGCAACTGACACACTGCACGCACACCAGTTTGATAGCCATTAGGGGCCAGAAAGTCCGAAATGATAATGGTGAGGCCACTAGAATTGACTACTCGGCCAATATCGTACAAGGCCCTATTCAGATTGGTTGAACCAGAATGTGGTAGTTGATTGAGAAATTCACCAATGGCCCAAATAGCATTCTTACTACCTCCCACACGTCGAAAGGATTCCAGACGATCAGTAAGTGCACCAATAATAATGCTATCTTCGCATTTGTTGGCAATATAGGCTAATGCAGCAGCCAGAGTAATAGCCAAGTCTGACTTGGCAGGAGTGCCATGGTGCATGGATGTAGAACAATCGATAAGAATGGTAACAGTGATATTCTCCTCTGCCTCGAAAACTCTTAAGAAAAGACGCTCAAGACGCGCATAAGCACGCCAGTCAATGCGGCGGAAGTCATCTCCAGGAGCATAGCGCCGATAATCCGAAAATTCCATTGAAGATCCCGCCAGCGGAGAACGGCGACGTCCTGGACAGGCTGTCGCCATTGGCCTACGCGTGAGTAGTGCAATGTTATCCAATCGTTGTAAGATGCTAGCATCCAATGGAAAGCGTGCTTTTGTGTCGTTCTCCATAGACCTTGATCCTGTTTTTACTCTTCAGCATCTAATTCAGCAATAATCGCATCAATCAACTGTTCTGGTGTCATACCATCGGCAAGTCCGTCAAAATTCAGTACAAGGCGGTGGCATAATGCAGGATAGGCCACGGTACGGATGTCATCAAGCGAAACATTGTAGCGACCTTCTAGCAATGTCCTCACTCGAGCCGCCATAATCAATGCCTGCAAACCACGCGGACTTGCTCCATAACGCACATAGCGCTGAACCTGCTCAGGAGCATCTTCCTGGTCGGGATGCGTTCCCAGCAATAGGCGAACTGCATATTCTTTGACATGCGTTGCAACCGGCACAACACGTGCTACATCAATTAAGCGTAGAAGCTGCTCTCCAGTCGCCACTGGATGGGCTCGCGGTGATTGAGTCCCCACAGTTGTATCAAGTATGCGTATGAGATCTTCTGCCCTAGGAAAGGTTACCATGATCTTAAGCAAAAAACGGTCAAGCTGTGCTTCTGGTAGAGGATAGGTTCCCTCCATTTCGAGTGGGTTCTGAGTTGCGAGTACAAAAAACGGCTGTGGCAAAGGACGTGTTTGATCTCCTACGCTGACAGTGTGCTCCTGCATTCCCTCTAGCAGGGCTGATTGTGTCTTGGGTGTCGCACGGTTAATTTCATCGGCTAGGACGATATTAGCAAAGATGGGACCCGGCTGGAAACTGAAAATGCGTCTGGCAATAAGAGAGGTACTATTGGGATCAACCTGCTCTGTAACGATGGTGGTACCCACGATATCCGCTGGCATCAGATCAGGAGTAAACTGAATACGTGCAAATTTGAGGGATAAGGCATCTGACAGAGTACGCACAAGCAATGTTTTGCCCAGTCCTGGTACGCCTTCCAGTAAGACGTGGCCACCTGCAAAAAGAGCCAGCAAGAGTTCACGAATAATACGTTCCTGGCCAATTACGATAGCTTGCAGCTCCCGCTCAAGCTTTTGGGCAATCTCAATAAATTGTGTGATATCAGCCTGTGTTGGTTCACTGACAGAGCAAGATCCTACTCTCTCTGCTGTTTCTTCCGCAATGTTGTCTCTCACCAGTTCTCTGGATGAAGCTGAAGTGTCCTGAACTGCTTGATTGTATCCATCAAATGGATGAATCTCTTCTGCGTATGGGTTAACTACGAAAGGTAGATTCTCGTTACTGTTCGTCATACACTTTTTACTAGGGCCTCCCTTCTAGCGAATTGAAGTAATCATGAACAAGATCTTTGTCATCGGGAGACACGCTGCTATTATCAATGGCATCATGGGCCATCTGATTGTATTGTGCAATAACTTGCGAATAGGGAACCTGATTGCCAGATTGAACAGAGCTGCTACTATCATCGGTGCTTTGTGTGCCCGAACCCTGATTGATTTGTCCAGCGACATAGACCTGTTCGTTCTTGCCATGATTTCTCTTTGTCTTACCACCACTATCCTGACCCTGACCTTGTCCACTCTGGCCCTGACCCCGATCTTGGCCTTGATTTTGATCTTTCTTCTGTCCATGGCCCCACTGACCCTGATTTTGTCCCTGGCCTCGCTGATCCTGCGAGGAACCATTGGGATTATCAGTAGGAGCAGCTAGATTGTTAGCAGCGTTTTGCAAGCTCTGAGAAGCCTGATTGAGCGATGATTGTGAGTGGTTATCAACCGCTGTCTGATTTGCTGTAGCTTGGAGGGCCTGAGATGCCTTTGCTATTTCTTTGGTATTCTTATCAGCCAATGCCTGGGCCAGTTGACGCAGAGCAGATTGTACATCTGAGTTCTGACTCGCCTGACTGGCCGCAACTTGGAGTTGCTGAGCAAGCTGGTCTCGTTGAGCCTGAGACAAATGACTGGCCTGAGATGCCAGCTTCTGAAGTGCCTGTGCTAGACTTTTTGTCTCATTGCTGGTAAGGGCTTTGCCGATGGCTTGCAGATTAGCATCACTACTACTCTGAAGCGATTGACCTGCCGCTGACTGGGATTGGATACGCATGACAGCCTGGGAGTTGCGTAACTGATCAAGCTTGGCTTGAGCATCTGCTAGGTCCTGCTGGGCTTCAATCTCACTCTTGGCATTCTGTAACTGTTCTTCAAGATCATGCAAGATCTGATCAATTTGTTGCTTTTCCTTAGCAGGGACGGCAGATTGGGTATCAATTTGGTGGCGCGTTTTTTCAATTGCGGTAATCTGTCGAGCCAAGCGTGTCTGTAGCTCAGCTTGCTGCTTAAGCATTCTATTCATAGGATTAGGCAGAAAGACGAGCAGTGCAAACACGAGAGCGGTACAGATAAGTGTCACAACTGTAGAACGCTGGAAATGTAAAGGAAATGTCGTAGCTGGTTTATATTTGGCTAATTGCTGGAGCGCATCGCGTCTTTGAAGTCCGACGAGAACTGAGGACTGTTCACGCAACTCCCAGGCAGTACTCATGCGGTCATGAAGACCCAGTTGCTTATCAATAATACTAGCAACCCTTGCAAATGATGGACGGTACCAGATTGCAAGACTCAATGAGAGCACTGGACAAGCAATACTACATCCAATTGCCCAAGATGGGGCTGTGCCCCAAGGAAAAACTCGTGCTACCAGCAGCAAAAAACACGCTAGAACGAGTCCAATGATAATTCCCCGCAGCAACCAACAGAAGACCTGCCGCCTCAAAAGTTGCTTGCGCCAAGGCAGCAAAGCACCGACAAGATTCTCACCATCGAGAAGTTTTGATGGCGGTGTTGCTGTACACGAGACCATCAAATTTGCCATGCAAAAACCCCTCCTTATGCTCGCTTACTTCAAACCAACCTATTTACTACATCACGCTATTAGCATGGTTTGCGTTTCTTGAGCACAAAGATGACCTTAGCAGAGCTACATCCTTAAGAGCAAAAAGGTCAAATTTGGTCGCTTCCTTCTGTCACGTGCATAAAGACCTCCTCAAGCCGACTACCACCAGTACACGGAGCAAAAGAAATGATGGGGATACTATGAGAAGCCAAATCTGCCAGAATAAGCTGCAAAGTTTGTTCATCACCAGTAAAATCTATCAAAATACCTGTTTTTCCATGAGCAGTAATAGTACTGACAGTGGAAAAATTTTTCAGTAACGCGATCGCATTGTCAAGACACTCTGGCCCCAGTAACTGGATCTCAAGCCTACGGCATCCATGCATCCGCTGCATGACAGACTCCACATCACCTGAAATAACAAGTCGTCCATCTTGGAGAATAGCAACATGAGTGCATATTTCTTCCAGATCAAAGAGAATGTGTGAACTAATGATAATAGTTTTACCCATACTTTGTAATGTGCATATAAGTTCCCGCCATTCCATGCGAGCACGCGGATCAAGACCAGAAGCAGGTTCATCTAGAATGAGCACTTCTGGATCATGTACCAGCACACGAGCAAAACAGAGACGTTGCTTCATACCGCGTGATAGTATCTCTACTCGTTGATCACGTTCTACAGATAAATCGACAAGTTCAAGCAAGTTGCCAACAATATCTGCCCGTTTGCAACGCGCAATACCATAGATACCAGCATAGAACTCCAGATATTCAGCACAAGTGAGATCAGGATAGACACCACAGAACTCTGGCATATAGCCAACCTTGCGTTGGATAGCCCTAGGCTTCTGGCTGACTTCATTATTCTCAAACCAAACTTGGCCAGAACTGGGAGTGATCAACGCGGCTAAGATGCGCATCAGTGTTGTCTTGCCTGCACCATTGGGACCAATAAGTCCATACGTAGTTCCACGAGGGATTTCTAAGCTAAAGTCGCTGAGAGCCTGCACAGAGCGATAGCGCTTAGAAATTCGCTGGATTCTAATGATCGGAGTACTAATCTGAGTTGTTACTAGTTCAGTATCGAACATGAAGCTCACTTCACAGTACCATGCAATTCTACGGTAGGCGTAGCAAAAATGATTGAGCCTAGCGATGAGTCTTGATTCTCAAATCGTATCAAAATGCGGCCTCCTGGTCCAATATAATCCTGGGCATTGTCTACGATGAATTCATAAGAACTGAATGTTTTTTCATCCCATGTACTAGTCTGCCAGTTATAGAGCATGACATTGAGGTGGGTAATATCGTTGGCTACACCTAATGCACATGATGCCATTCCATTACCCGGATTTTGAGGTTCCAGGAAGTCAAGGCTACTATTTTGCAGTTGTGAAAGAGTTGGCAATGTAAGCTCAAAGGTCATACTTCCTGTTGTCATACAGTACACTCCTGGACGTGGACTCTCGTATCCCTGTAGATTGCCACTTGCCGCTTGCATATCAGTAATCTGGCTAGATATCAGACTTGCCGGAATATCCACCCTCCCAGAAAAGGTGATATTTAATGGAGCCTGGATAAACGCTTCTTGTATTCGAGGCAACATTGTTCCCCCAACGGTCACAGTATTTGCCCCTGTGGCTTGCGATGATGCCCAGCCAATCAGAGTTGCAGGGGTCCCGGAGAGCTGAAGTGGATCTTGCATCATTGTTTGTAGATCAGACGAATTGGTATTACCATAACACAGGCCCGCGTCACAATCGTTACTAAGAGCTGTGAGCAGATACATATGACGATGCAGGACATCAGGCGGTGAAGAATTAGATGAAGAAGGCGTCAATACCCCATTATATGCAGCACGGAGAGACATTGTTGATACCCCATTGTATTTGGCAATACGATCAGCAAGTAGAGATAGGGTGCCAACTTTCAAGTTAACATTTAGTACAAGAGCCACAGACTTCGTCTGCCCTGAAACCAGGGTGCCAAGAGGAGCAAAGTTCCCACCAATCAATAAGTAGGCATCGTTGAGTGCATAAGGGAGTGTATTAGTAACTGTGCCAGTCACTCTATTTTGTTGATTGTCTAAAACCAGATGGGAAACAAGACCTCCACTAGTATGAACATGATACTGAAAAACAAGAGTATGCAGGGTCCAAATACTCTCTGCTGGCAAATTGACATCGGTTTCATTGGGATATGAGGTGATCGCCATTTTCCGGTTCTCTGATGCGGATCGACCGTTATTAGATACAAGAGGGGAGCTTTTGACAGGATCTATCGGCTGAATAAGATTAGATGCTGGGACACGAACCTGAAAGTCACCCTGGTTAGGAACAAAAATGCCCAGATAATCTGTAATTTGCCCTACTGAACTAGTGCGATCCGACCGGTTGAGTTGAATGACCGATGTACGAATACCAACAATGGACGTACCTTTTTCTTCTACAGCAAGCCCATAACTGAGCAAGCTGAAGATAACAATTGTACTTAAAACAATGCGTGGAGTCCAAACACGCTTCTTAGTCCATCGTACCACCAGCAGCCGTATTGGTCCAAGTATCAGAACATAGCCGAGTAACAGCCCAAAGATAAGCCACATGGAGGGCAGAAGATTGGGAATGAGCATATGCAAAAAACTGTCCATATTGCCATGCAATGTAGCTTCCCATGATGAGATAGAACCATTATTTCCCAAACTGATTGATAAAAGATGATTGCCAAGCGAACGAAATATAAGCTCTCTCCACAGATGACCAGTGCCCACCCAGTTTACCAGTGGACTGAGAAAGGGATCGTATGCAAGATAATAAACAAGCCCCTGTCCCTCATTTGCCTGCACAACCAAAGGAATAGCGCCTGAGGCAAGCAGGATATTTGTTGCAGAGTGAGGGATAGCAACACTGACAGGGACAGAACTAGCTATAGCATCATTCTGGTCTCCATCAGAGTTTTTAATTGGAAGAGGAAGCAAGTGAGTTCCAGCCGGCAAATTATCATTACCAGTAATAGTGATTGGAACAAGATTGGACGGAAGCTGACCCAACGTTGGCTGCCATTCAGGCCCTCCAACCACAACAAGCGTTCCTCCTTGCTGTACCCAGTCTTGTAAACCAGCTAGATGATCGCGGGTGAAAGAACTGCCAGTGAGATTGTCGAGTACAATCATATCGAAATTCTTAAGCACCGCACCATTGCCAGGAAGCTGATCAGGCTTGAGAAGTTGTAATTGAATGGGCACATGTAGATCACTCAGAGAAGCAGTCAAAAATTTAGGATCAGGAGAGGCACTAGCAGTCAGCAGACCAATAAATAAAGTACCGCTATTGAGATTTTGAATTGTAGTTGATTGTGAAGTAATTTTATGACCATTATTATCAATAAGATTAACAGCAAAAGGCTGATTATATCCCTGCATTCCAGAAGTAATAGGTACATACATCATAACCTGTTTATTGGATAGTGGGGGAAGATTAATCACTTGCTCATAAGTTGTGGCCGATGAGACCGCGGCACCAACACGGCTAAATACAGAGGGAATATTCACAGTAATTTTTCCATCAAATTCAGGACCGCTGTTTTCAAGACTGATTTGTAGAGGAACCCAATTGCCATCACGATATATCCCACCAAAGCCCGCATCAATTTTTTTGATTCTAGGTCCATTGCTTAATGCATGGGTGCCTTGAGCTGAAATCTGCGGTGGAGCAAGAAAAAACATGTGTATAAAACTGAAGCAAATAGCAAGAGATATCTGAATAGTTGTGCCATAGCTAGGCCGGCCATTGGGATAAAGCATTTGTTTGAGTCCCTCTTAACGAAGACGACTATTAGAGCAATTATTTGCTTCATCTCGCCAAAAAGCTGGAGAGTTTTTAGTATTCAGTCTATACCTGCCATTTTTGTAACGCTTTACGCAGAGAAATAGTTACTCCTCTCTCCCTATACTTTTTCAATATATCCTACTCAAATCAAGCTGTATTAGCATAAAAAATTATATTACATTCAACTGGCGCTCTTTTTTTTCCAATCTCATGCATTCACGTATGCAGGTTTTAGCTTCATCCTCATGTCTAAAGACGAGGGTCTTCTGGCACAGGAGTGATAAGCACTTTGTCGATATCGGGTGCCCAGCTAGAAGTATTATAAAACTTAATAGTATTATTACCTGCATTAAGGTGCACAATCACAGGTAAAGTGGCAACAAGATCCCCTCCATAACTGCTGGCAAAATTTAATGTGCTAGCCACTCCTCCATTGACACTCATAAAGGCCGTCCGCGCCCCAGCATCACCATTCGCATAGTAGATGACCAGCTGATAGTTTCCGCTCCACATAACACTCACTCCATTAAATTGCAGCATACCACTATTATTTCCAAGATAGCCTACATCTTTGCCGCCAGAGCAATGAGAACAATCCATTACTCTAGCGCCACCACTGAGAGTGTTGATCGAAGACTCAGCCTCATAAGAGGTCACAGGAAAAACACCCCATAACCCCGTACTCGTATTGATCGTCCAGGCATCAAAATAGGAAAGTGAGATATCTGGCCCATTGAAGTTCAGAGGGAGCCAGAGATAACGCGAGTTTCCTAGGGCCTTGGGGTCCCAACGGTCTCCCATATAAATGTAAGTCGTGCCACGGCTACCAGTAACCGGAAGAATATAGGCATCTTGCGAGTCATACGTGTTGGGCGAGTTCGGTGCCAAGCTAGCAGGTGAGGTCCATGGTCCACTGAGCGAGGTGGCGCTCACGTACACATTGGGATTGGGAGCCCAACCCGTTGGAGATGAACAGATAAGATAGTATCGTCCATTGGATTTGAACATGCCGGGGGCCTCCCAACGAATATTGAAAGTGTAAACACTACCCACATCACTTAGATAGTCAGACGAGAGCTTATCAATATTTAGTGCATAATTATTCTTGGTAGAATATATCAGGTAGGCAGAACCATCTGTATCTTGGAAAACCGTCATATCTCGGCTTTCATTGCCACGAGGATTATAACTTCCCACATAGGTATAATTTCCATCAACAGTCTTACTAACTGCAACGCCAACTTTTGCCTCACTATAGTTAGTATTGTCGATGTGTAAGTACATTACATAATTATGTGTTAATGCATTATAAATTACCTTTGGACGCTCAACAATCCTGTTTGGGCCTAAATCACCACTACTCTGGAGAGTTAGAACATTATGATGAAATGTCCAATGAACAAGATCTACTGATGAGTAACAACTGATTGCAACAAAGAGCCAGTTATTTTGCGCTCTATTTTCTCCAAACCAATAGTAGGTTTGACCAACCTGAATAAGACCTGCCCCATGAGCTTGGACGCTATTGCTATTAGTATCTGTCCAATTCCCTGCTGGTACAATTGCATTAGCCATCCTAGTATCTAACTGAACATTTGGTATCATAGCATGAGCATCAACATTTCCAGAAAAAATGCATATCATCAAGATCATCAGTAGCTTAGGCTGAACTTTGTGCAAATAATGCTTAATGGATAAACATCCTTGTACAAATGGAAACCTCCAGAGTGTGGTACTCTTCATTGAATATCTCCAGATCATATACTAGTAGAGAAATGTGGAACTCTTTATTACAGCAAACCAGGAGACCCATGCCGACCACAGCAAAGATCTCCTGACCCGTCTTTCCCTATTAGACACAGATAAAAGCGAAAAGGATGCATGCAACGGTCTATTTTCGTCATTGCCATAGACGGGAAACGGTTGTTGCTATCATATAATAAAAGTTTCCTCAATGGGTATGCCTGAAAGAGCTTCATATTCTTTTTAATAGCTTGAACTCTTTATACAGCAAAACTGCAAAGCTAGTAAAAATGGACATCTTGCAAAAAAGCGGATATCTTGGGGAGAGGGGGGGGGAATTAAGTACTCATTTTTGGCTACATTGCGCAAAGCTGTGTTACAATACTACTGGTGATTTTGCTCATTCTAGCTAGGCTTTTAGCATAACATCATAATCTTTGTACGATTGTACTTAGTGCAATTCCACAAAAGGTCTTCGGAAACGCTGTCCTTAGACACCATTTAATTATTTATTGATTTTGCACTAAGTATAGTAGCCTCACCATCACTTCTTTCGCATATGCAGAGATCCAATATTGATAAACCTCATGCTAACCAGCACATCTTAGTAGAATCCTCGGCGTCGCAAGGACGCTTCAAAGCGCCGCTCAAAGTCATATGACAGATCACAAATTGGCATCCATCGCAACTCTCCAAGGAGGGCAACATGAACCGATCATTCAAAAAATACATCATTCTGGTCATAATGCTACCTTTCATCATAGTGCCTCTTTTGCTGGCTTCCATTAAGGGTAAGTCAACAGAAACACTCAGATCTCATGGAGCAAGCAGTTCTCCTGTTGCAAGCAGTTCTCCTGTCGCAAGCAGCTCCCCACGTTCTAACCTTCATTTTATCGTTATCACCCATGGTCAGCTATCAAATCCGTTCTGGGCGGTGTTTAAGAAGGGCGTTGACCAAGCAGCCAAAGATATGGGTGTCCATGTCCAGTACGAATTTCCGGTTACGTTCGATCTAGTAGCAATGGCCCATCTCATCGATGCTGCGGTGGCCTCTAAGCCGAATGGCTTGGTAGTCACTATTCCCAATGCCAACGCCTTGGGGCCTTCAATCCAAAGGGCAATAGCCGCTGGTATCCCAGTTATTTCGGCGAACTCAGGCAGTGACGTTGCCAAGCAACTGGGTGTGCTAGTGCATGTGGGACAAAGCGAGTACAATGCTGGTCTTGGTGCAGGACAGAAAATGGCAACAACCGGAGTGAAACATGTACTCTGTATCAACCAACAAGTTGGTAACGCCGCTCTTGATGAACGTTGCAAGGGCTTCACTGATGCCATGACGCAGGCTGGTGCCAAAGTTGAGGTATTGGCAATCAACCAGGTTGACCCAAACGGCACGCGGGAGCGCATCCAGGCAGCACTCTTGGCTGATCCTACCATTGACGGTATTATGGCTTTGGGCCCCGTTGCTGCCATACCAGCCTTGAATGCACTGCAGAATCTGAACAAAGTGGGACAGATCAAGCTTGCAACCTTTGATTTATCACCCGCTGTCCTGCAAGCGATCAAGA
>CBJMBI010000052.1:0-13289 GCA_966427955.1 uncultured Ktedonobacterales bacterium | reverse complement strand
GTATTGGGTGGAGCACCAAAGATGATGGCTTCAACAGCCAATGTATGTGCGCTAGGATTCAACTGCAGCGTTGTCAGACCTGAGGTGTTACTCTGTGCTATCTGATTTAAACCTGCAACGTGCTGCAAAACAGGATTTAACTCTGTTTGTCCTTGTAGACCTGATGAGTTTACCTGAATAGAACCGCAAGCAATGGAGAGAGGCTTTCCGTTGGCCTCTCGTCTAGTGATGTCAGAGACATTGAAGAGCCAATTACTGTGAATTGTAGTATCCTGCTGATCATTAAACGTCATGCTTGCGGATACATGGCCTGTACTATCAGATGTAGCCTGTAGCGGAAAGGCTATCGGTTCCGTGCAAATTCCATTTTTCTGAACACCCATGACTAGAGGCGTATTAGGCGGAACATTAGATAACTTGGCTTGAATGGACATGGTGTGTGCCTTCGGATCAAGCTTGATGGTTGCCTGACCCAAAGTAGGATTCTGTGGTGTCTGTTGCAAACCATGATAAATGGGTTGCTGGTATGGCTGAATTGCATAGGTATTCTGCAAGTCAATCAATTTGGGAACCATAGTTCCAATGGCCACACTTGTAAGCAATACGAAGCCTAATACATTAAATAGAAAGTGAGGAAACATGATCCTAGTCCGTGATTGCTTATGGGATAGTCTCTTGTGAGTATTTGACCAATCATCCATGTGATCTTGCATACAAATCTCCTCTTCGACATAAAGACGATATCACGACATGACATCATGATATATTTTGACGTGTTGTGAAATACATTGGTATATTTGAAAATAGCTCATTGGACCTAGATAGCCATGGAACCTGATAGTTCTCTCTCTCTATGTTACTTTTGTTTTTTTTTGATACAATGCTTGTGATTTGTTGAAAGAATGATCGCCAGGATTATCACGGTGTCAACCAGGTTCCATGGAGTCTCCTTAGGAACACTATAAGAGAAGCTGACATGTCATGCTAGGGGGAAAGAGGGACAAATGTCTCTATTGGGCTAAGTCTTGTCCGTTCAAGAGCATGTCAAACAGCTTTTGCTATCATTTGTCTCAGATGATTGATCTGAGTAATTTGGATATACCTTGAATTCGGCTAAAAGGTTAACCAGAACGCATATCGGAAGTCCCACGACATTGAGGTAACAACCATCTATCCGCTCGGTGGGCTGGAATTGTGCATTCTGGATGCCATAGGCTCCTGCCTTGTCCAATGGATCACCCGTTGCAATATAAGCTGCAATTTCTTCCTCACTATATGATCGCATCAGAACAGGAGTGGTGCGACTAGCACCTCGTAGATATATTTGACCATCTCTTAATGTACTCACTACAACTCCCGTCACGACACGATGCCAGCGTCCACGTAGAGTAAGCAAGAGTTCACGAGCATGTTCACCATCACGTGGTTTACCAAGCACCTGATCGTCGAGTAAGACAGTGGTATCAGCTGTCACAACAAGGCGATTGGCGGCTTCTGGTTGCATGAGCATCATTAGGGCTTTGTGAGCCGCGAGCCACTGGGCCAGACCATCGGCTGGCCCTTGATAGGCGCTTTCCATGGCTTCCTCATTAGTTGGAGAGACTCCGAATGTGAAGGGAAGCCCGAGGGTAGAGATGATCTGCCGCCTACGTGGTGAGGCGGAGGCAAGTAGCAATGGAAGATGTGAACTCATCCTTGTGTCTGCTCCAATACTGCTATGCATTCAATGTGTGCTGTTTGTGGGAACATGTCCAACGGTTGCACTGAGCATAGGCGATAAGTAGTATGTTGATGGCAAAGAATATTGAGATCACGTGCCAGCGTTGATGGATCACATGAAACATAGACAATCCGTGCAACCGGATGCTTAATCAGTGCATCTAGTACAATTTGCTGACAACCTGCACGGGGAGGATCGATCACAAAGCCATCGATCTGTGATGGCAGGTTGGGCAATATATCCTCAACTTTGCCTTTGAGAATCTCTATGTTATCAACGTCACGTGCATTCCACTGTGCATCTTTGATGGCACTAGCAGACTCTTCAATGGCTATGACCTTGCCTACATAGCGTGCAAGCAACAGAGCAAATGTCCCGACGCCGCAATAAGCATCAACTACTGTGAGGGAGGTTGCGGGTACAAAAGATTGATACTTAGCCGGAGTCCCTACTGATGGTGATGGATTACGACTATCGAGAGAAGAGAGTAGCCCGTTAAGTACTATTTGGGCCATCTTTTCTGCTTGCGCTGTGTTTGTCTGGAAAAAAGAGCTGGGGCGAATGCGGAAAGTGGTTCCTGCAAGTACCTCCTCCATAGTTTCTGTGCGTACCTCGAGTCCTGCTTCAGCCAATTCCTGGGCAACTTGTTCTCTTGGCGCTGGCTGGATGAGGACTTGATTGCTGGTTGTGGCACAGCGGATCAAGGCCTGTGGCTGTGGGTTGACGTGTTGGCTGAGTACTTTTAGCGTGCGATTGATCTGCTCATGTGCAATTGGGCACTCGGTCAGTGGAAGCACGCGGTGTGAGCCTCTGGCAGTCAGACCGGGTTGCCCCTGGCGATTGACTGAAAAACGCATGTGGTTACGGTAGTGCCAGGGAATTTCACATGGCTCAGTTGCTTGCAGAGGTGGGTCTTCGAAGCCGCCAGTGTCGCACAGGAGCTGCCGGACAACCTCGCGTTTCCACTCCAGTTGTGCCGGGTAGTCCATATGCTGAAGCTGGCAACCACCGCAAGTGCCAAAGACCGAACACGGCGTCTCTACGCGCAGAGGCGATGGCTGGTGAATTTCAGTAATCCAGACGCGTGGAGGTCGTGATTTCCAACGTCGTCTGCGCCGTCCCGGGCCGGGTTGTGGTGGTGCCTCAACCGCGATGGTCACACGTTCTCCAGGCAGTCCTGCTGGAACAGGCAGTATGCAAGTATGTTGCTGACCCGCTTCATCCTGCTCACTAACCTCAGCTTGCGCATATCCTTCTCGTGTCAGAGCACCGAGTGTCACCGTGTGATAGGTAATGCTGTGTTCCTCGTGTTGTATTAATGTCATTTCTTCTTTTTATGTTGTTTGTTCTGTGATGGATTGATGGCTGCACGCTGCTTAGCTCTGTACTCTTTATATAGAGCGCGTGCTTTCTTTACCACTTCATCCTCTTCATCAATATCTTCCGCCTTTTGCAGATATTTCTGTGCAGTGCGTAGATCATTATTCTGAATATAGACTATAGAGAGTTGAGCTAGTAAATCGGGAGCTTCAGAATCCAATTCTAATCCCTCTTTTAGCGTTTGGAGGGCTTTAACAGGCTTCTTCTGCGTAAGATAGATAGAAGCGAGTTCTACGTAAGCAGCCGTTTGCTCAGGGCTAATTTCTATGTTGCGCTTCAGACTATCTATCGCTGCTTCGTATCTCCCAAGATGACTCTGCAGAACTCCGATGTTATACCAGAGAGCTTCATAGTCTGGGTTTAGTTCTGTAACACGTTGGAAATGATTCAGTGCCTGCTCGAATCTTTCCTGCTTCTTGGCAATCAGTCCTTGTCCAACTTCAATATCGGCGAGTTGTTTTTGATCAGTGGTTGATGATTGAGCCTCTTGAAGAAGAGTCTTTGCTTCGTCTAGTCGATCCTGTGCGAAGACAAGCTTGGCTAGGGCAAGGTATGCCACGATAGATTTATCCGTGTCAATAGCACTACGCAGTGTTTGTTCGGCAAGTTCTCTAAAGCGCTGGGACTCTTCTTCATTTCTTTCTTTCCCTTCCTCCTGTTCCTCCTGGTACGCCTGAGCAATACTATAGTATGCGAGGCCAAGTTGCTCTTGTGCTCTGCTCCGTTGGTCTGGGAAATGCTGAGCCAGCTGTTGTAGGTAGACTGCAGCACGTTCCATATCATTGGTAACCATAGCTTGCTTCACATTTTGCTCATAAGGTTCAGGATCCTGGCGGGGTGACTGGGCTATCAGGGCATCATTATAGTGTGTGCCCTTTGTCATAACACGGAAAGCCTCTTCCATTTCCAGGAGTGTGTCCATGAAGCCCTCGTCATCAAAATCCTCATCCTCATCCTCAGCCTCATATTCCTCGTCGTCATCCTCATCCTCATCTTCTCCCAATGCGCTGAGTCGTTGTGAGGCTAGCTCTACAATAGTATCGAGCCGTTGTGCGATTTCACTCGGTTCTAATTTAAGAGCATTGGCACCTTCATCGATCATCTGGTCGATCAACCACTTATCGCCCTCTTCAATGAGGGTATAACGTGTCCAGAACCAATGGCGTCCAGTTTCTTTAAGGATAGCTGTAGCGACGGGAAGCTCTGGCAACTGACTTGCGAGAGGCGTTCCATTGAATTGAAGCGACCATCCAACCTCTATCCCAGGCTGTCCATTTGTATTTTTACCAATCAGGCTTTTCTCAAGTTCACCTAAATCCTCGAGATCACCAATAAAAGCAGTCCGCAAGTTAGCTGGGTGGGCCTGTTTTTCCCATTGGCGGCGTCGTGCAACCCATTCTTCACTAGAAAGTCCCTGGCGCAGGGGACTCGTGTTAGCAAGCTGCTCATAAGCCTTTGCATAATCGCCCTGGGCATAGCTTTCCAGAAAATCGCTGACGGTATCGAGGTATTCCGAAGCAGGGAGAAGCTTGTCGGCTTCGGATAGAAAAGCTTCAAAGTTTGCAAGGAAACTTTCGCTCTTCTCATTTGGTAAGTTATTGTCACGCTTGTTTGGCATAGCAGTATCCTTTTTTTTATCACTATACGATTATTTTCGTTTTGAACTATAGAGATATTGCCGTACTTTCTGCACCATCTCTAATTCTGGGTTAATCTGTTCCGCCTCTTGCAACTCCTGTTGGGCTCCACGGCGGTCACCTTGTTCAAGCAAGACTGACGCTCGCAGTGCGTGTAGGTGAGCCGATGTGGGATTGAGCTGGATGGCTTGCTCAATGATGGCCTGGGCTTGGACTGATTGACCACGGTTCAGATAGATGGCTGTAAGTTCGCTATAAGAACGGATATCATGGGGTTCAACCTCTATGGCTTGCTGGTAGCATTGCTCTGCATCTTCAAAGTTTCCAAGCAACCGATGGGCAAAGCCGAGACGAAACCAAGCGCCATGATAGAGTGGATTACTTTCCACAACATGCTTAAAATGAGTGATAGCCTCACTCACTTGATCACGTTGTAATGCGACGTGACCAAGTCCGGTTTCAATAGCAGTTTGTTCGTCGGGTCCTGGATTCCTCTTCAGAGCTTTGTAGAACTCCGCCTCGGCTTCCTCGTAGTCTCCTTTTTGCAGAAGAAGCTCGGCTAGTGCTATATAGCCAATAAGATTGTTATTGTCAATAGCTGTGGACTTTCGCAATGTTTCTTCGGCGAGCTGTAGCAGATGATTGAACCGCTCAGGCATCTTTTGCGGATCGTAGTTATATGCCAGCCCAGCCAGTGTCGCACCCAATTGACTCAGATTATGAGCACGTTTCTCTTCGAAGCGTTGTACCATCAGCTCCAGATAAACAATGACGTGCTCAGGGTCGCCGAGTAGTATCGAGTGAGCATAAGCTGCCTCATAGATTTGGTAGTCTAGCGGAAGCCGGATGATCAGAGCATCATAGAAATGCAATATCTGTCTGAGGCGCCAAGATACTTCTTCCATAGCCTGTTCGGTATCGGGATGCTGCTCAGTGAGCTTATTGATGACTTTCTGGTGCTCTTCGATACGTGACTGCAATTCATGGATCGATAAACCCTGAAGTGCTAGCCCCTTATCTGTAGCTCCTTGAATACGCCAGACCCCTTCTTCATGGACCAGAGTATAGCTGATCCAGAACCAGTGTCTACCAGTTTCTTTATTAATGGCAGTGCCCAAGGGCATATCTTTGAGTGTTCCACTCAGTGGAGTATCGCTCAATTCCAATGACCAACCAACTTCAATATGTTTATGTGAAGGTGTCTGCAAGCTGACAGAAGATGGTAGCCAAAGTGCACTCTGAGCTGTCTCATGCTCATGAACAAATCCGAGCTTCATCCGTGTGGGATGTGCTTCTTGGTGCCAAGTGCGATGGAGTTTAATCCACTCATCACGTGATAGGCCATCACGTAGATTGCTATCGTCAGTGAGAAAGTCGTAGGCCAGTCCATAGTCTCCAAAGACCCAGGCCCCTAGGAAATTGACAATCACTTCCTGCTCCTCTAGGTCAGGAGTGATCAGGGTGTGACCGCGATCCTCTCCGAGATCTGTGGCCTGAAAGATGAGTTTATTGATGAGAGGGAGCTGTTGGCGGTAAGTTTTATCGGGTGCCTTGCCTTGCCATTGGTTAACAGAGAGTGCTTCTTCGATGAGCCGCTTGCCTTCTGCCAGTGTACAATCAACCAGCGCGATTTCATCTGATAGGTCGGCACGTCTTTTCTCGATGATCTGCTCCAAACGGCGCTTGGAGAGAGTATCACTTGTAACTTCTTTAATGCCTGTCTCCCAGTAATTGAGTATAAAAGTAATCACACGAACTTCGCTATAGTTGTATCCTTGCTCCCAACAAAGGATGAGCTGTATTTCGCCCTGATCACGAGATTGAGTGACAAGTCCCTTCCAGAAACGTGGTTCCTCGCTCTGCTGTAGCTGGACGGCAGGTGCATGGACCATAGGTGGCTTCCACCGAGAATAGGTTTTTGCCGCTTCGAGGCGGATGAGTCCACGACGAGCTTCTTTGCGAATATCTTTATGTTTGTCCAGCGTATAGATGGCTGTTAGAATATCAGCTGCATCGGTATTCTTCTCACTAGCCAACATTTTAAGCAGGACAAGCTGTACGGCTGTAGGCAACGCCATGATGTCTGCCAGCGTTGCCTCAGCTTGAGTCTGATCTGTGCTGGTATGTAACTGTTCGGCTATCTGGTGATATCGTGAAAAGAGATCTTGTATTTGCTGATGATCTTCCTGTGAAAGTTGAGTACCTGCGTCTTTTTTCTGGGACATAAAACTCTTCTTTCCACGCAATAATTTAATGCTTGATGTCGATTGTACCACGAAATGTGTGAAGAGTCGAGAACAACAGGATCATCAAGGCAAATTCGATGAACAACCCCAGCGTTTAGATGCTTACCGGAGAAGGTACACCTACACTTTCGGCAATTTTGCGCAGGAAGCCTGCTACTAATGCACCATGGGAGATAGGCTCCATCTTTGCAGTCATTATAATAAAGATGGGAAAAGCTGTGCAGTAGAAGTATGATGGCAGGCTTCTCCAAGCGAAAAACAATGGTAAGACAGCTAACAACATTGCTGCTTCTGGCCGCTTACGGCAGAGAGACCAGTACCAGATAATTACAAGGAGCATTGCAGCACATTCGAGTAGTGTATAAACTGTTTGAGGGAAATATGGCAAAAGATGTGTTTCGCTTAAGTTGATCACACCAACACCGAGAGGGAACATAGGGTCTGCAACAGGAGCCAGCATACCAGCTGACCAGGCCTTCCAATCCCACAGAATAAATGGGAGATTAATCAATAATCCAAGGCCTGATGCAATAGCCATGCGGTGGATAGCTTCCTTGAAGCCATAGTTGCGCCAAGTCATAATCAGATAGAAGGGCACAAAGTACCAAGCGATTTGTTTGCTAGCCAATGCCAGTCCGAAATACACCGCAGAGCTCCAGCGTTGGTTGCGCAACCACCAGGCTAGAACGATGAACAAGATATACAGGATATCAAGATTGCCTCCTCTCGTGGAGGATAACATCGGGACATTGGCAATGGCGAGCAAAAGCACCCAAGGGCGTATTTCGGGATGTGCCAAGTTCCAAGCAACTACGACTAGCAATAAATAGCAGAAAAGATAGAATGGTAAGACATTATAATTGCCTGTCATTACAAAGGGCACAAGGGTTAGAAAAGACAGCGCTGGATAGTCTGTTTTCGCTTCAAACTCTGGAACATCTCCAGCTTTTAGTGAAGTGTTAAGAACAGATTGTAGTTCAGCATCGCTTGGATAATCGAGGCGATTGGCGAATTGACCCTGACGGAGTGGCGTTGTCCAGGCTGGAAGAATATAAAAACGCCGCAGCAATTCGGGCATATTTGAGTCAGTATAAGGATTATGCCCTTGTAAAAGCAAAATAGCTGCATTAGTGTCAAGAGATGTACCATCATTAGTGAAGAGAGGTGGCATGAAGCTCTCCACAACTGTGAAGCCGAGTTCTGCAACTCCTCCAATAGTGAGTAAGACTGTCAAAATCAGGACAATCCTCTGCCAGAGATGGGGCTGTTGGAATGGTACTTGTGGTTCCTCTGGGCGTGATTTTGCTGGCTGCAGCGCCCTCCATAGAGCGTAGAAACTACCGAGGAACAGAGCAAGAGGAATGAGGGAACTGAAACGGCCCAAGAATGAATAGCACGTATGATCAATCTCATTAACAGATTGAAGGAGGAGAGCAAGAGCAATCCAAGTAGCTCTCTGTTGCCAATCAATAAGAGTGCGGCTCTGTGCTGACTGATCCTCAGTAAAAAAGTACTGCATCCATTTGTAAGAGAGGAATGTGCGTTTTTGCTTTGATAAAGTCATCTGTGTGAGTACAGATCCCTGTGCCATAAATCCGTATGCTCCATCTGACGCTTATTAATGCCTGCCTTGAACTGCCCAATAAAAGCTGGCACAACAATATTTTGCGTGAGATCGCGAGCTTTTGCCTCCCATCAGAGTACCGAGAATATTATTAAAATAAGTTACTTAGCTATACACATAAGGAACAGTGTCTGTATATAGGTGAGAAATTCTCTCGGCCTAGACCTTACAACGAAAGGGGAAAAGAGTACGTCACAAATAGAACCTGATGGATAGAAGATTTACAGAACCTCAGCCAAGAAAGCCCCTGTGATTTATCCAGGGGAGTGTCAGAAATTCTTGAGTTTTGGCGGGAAGCCATTTTGTAACAGAGGCTGACTCGTTTAGAGCTTGATGCGATAGTAGAGTTCGCGATGCTGGAGTTCAAAGCCGAGTGTTTCGTAGAGGCGAATTGCGGGATGATTCTCTTCCCAGACATGCAGATCGAGTGCGGCCAATTTATATTCCCTATGGGCATAGGTGATCAGATAAGAGAGCAGTTGTTGTGCTAGTCTTTGGCCCTGGAAGTTGGGGTGGATAACAACACGTCTGATATAGCCAATCGCATCCAAGGTATCTTGGGGAGGAAGCATCAATTCAGCTTTGCCAACGGCTCTTCCATTGATCTCTAAGAGAAAAATGAGCGTCTGCTCATGAGTAGAAGGATCAACTGAGCCAAAATACTTGTGCAGATCCTTATGGATGTCGCGTGGTGGCGAGGTAGTGAAGCTATCAAGGTATTCAATCTGCTCAATATCTTCGGGAATGGCAAGGCGGATAATCAATGGTAGTGTAGGCTGCTGATCAGACATATGCTATCATTCCACTGTTATGAGATGCTCTAAGGGCATTAAGGTTGATTTTTGCGTGGTAACATTAAAAGTGCTACTAAGGCGGCAATTGAGCAACCTAGTAGCATCAATGAATAGATAATGCTTTCTCCATCTTTTACTGGTGCGCTTAGATTAGAGGTTAACATTGCTAATCCCCACCAGAGGAAGCCAATAAAAACAGCAAATAATAGTATGGTGCTGGTTAGTTTCTTACTCATCAAAATATGCTCCTAAGATACTGCAACTATTATAGCATACCCTTGCTAGATATGCCTCTGGCTTAAGCTTCCAATGCTTCCCAGACAAGCCGATGGATAATGGCTCGGAAGCGTCCCCAATCTCTCCATGTGCCATCAGTTTTCGTGTCATAGTTTGCAGTCACACGCTCCAGGTTTTCGGCAATGGTCAGGAGATCCTCTGGCGGGACTTCACGAAAATCTTCAATCTGCTCATCTTCGTCAAGGATTTCTAGCGTTCCGCCAATTTCATTGAGTAAAAAGGCGAAGGTATAGAAAGAAGGATAGTCTTGGCCTGGAATACGATAAGCAGCGGCAACCAGGAAACGTGCAACATTGACCTGCAGTCCCGTCTCTTCCTGAGTTTCACGCAGCAGGGCATCAAGAACCGACTCGACATGATTAATACCGCCAGTAGGTAGCCGATAAGCATTAGGAGGATAAACGGTCTTGGTCATCATTAGCAAGCGACCGTTGGGCCGGCGTATGACCATACATACTTCACCATAGCGGTCGGTTTTATTCAAAGGATCGAAGCGTTTTGTGCTGGTAAGATCAATAGTCTCTATTAGAGGTTGGCCATAACGTTGTGCCAACTGACGCAATTCGTCCTGGATGTCGTGGGGAAGTGAAGGAAACATTTACTACTGCCTTTCATGCGGAGTATTGGCTCAGCAGGCTGCGTGTCCAGTTCTCTTTCCAGAGATTGGTGCGATCAAGCATCTCCTGGGCACTCTTAATCGAAAGCTCGGTTACATTACCTCCCATGATATGGGCAAGTTCGCGTGCTCGCTGCTCTGGACGCAGTTCGTTGACGATAGTAACCGTGCGATTATCAAAAATCTGCTTACTGACATTGTAATGAGTATTGGCGAAGGATGCAATTTGGGGCAAATGCGTGACACAAATAACTTGATGATCTCGTGTCAACTGCCACAACTTCTCGCCAACGACCTGACCGCTGCGCCCACTGATACCGGAGTCGATCTCGTCAAAGATGAGGGTTGGTGTGGTATCTGCTCTAGCAAGGATAGTCTTGAGAGCGAGCATTAAGCGGGATGTTTCACCACCCGAGGCAATCTTTGTAAGCGGCTTGAATGGTTCTCCGGGATTGGGGGCAATCAGGAATTGGACGCGATCAATACCTGTTTGATCACAGGCATAGAATGTTTCTACTTGGCCATTGATGCTAGCCGGAACACCTTGTTGATCAGCTATCTGCTCAATGGCCACTTGGAAGCGGGCGCGTCGCATATTCAGGTCATTAAGTTGCTCTTCCATAGCTCTAGCCAGTCTCTGGGCTGCTTCATAGCGGCGCTGTGAGAGTTTCTGGGCCAGCGTTCCAATATTGCGGCGGAACTGACCGTCCTGCTTTTGAAGCTTGTAAATCATTTTATCCCGATTGACAATCTTCTCTAGTTCAGCTTGGTTTGCCGCAGCATGCTTCAGGATGTCCTCGACAGTAGCTCCATATTTCCGCTTGAATTTGGAGATCAGGTCGAGGCGCTCTTCTATCTCAGCGAGGCGACGTGGATTATCTTCAATATCAGCCTCGTAGCTACTGATAGAGCTTGCTACATCTTCTAGCTGGTAAATGGCTTCAGCAAGGCTATCGGCATACTCTGCCATATTCTTGTCGAGGCGTACCAGCTCGTTGAGCCTGTGTTGGGCATCACTCAACTGGTCGAGGGCTGGCTTGAAACCGTCACTAGCCAGATCGGTGCCCTTGATTAAACCATAGATCAATGTACACAGTTCGCGCAGATGTTCTGCATTGCTGAGTATTTTCCGCTCTTCCTCTAGTTCTTCTTCCTCTCCAATGCGGAAACCTGCTTTTTTTATCTCGTCAATTTCATAACGCAAGAAATCAGCTCTCCGTTTTTGCTCAAGAATATCTTTCTGTAGCGATTGAAGCGTCTTGCGAGCATTACGCCATGCATAGACTTGCTTACTCAGTTCTTCACGCAAGGAGAGTGTTTCGGCATAGCGATCGAGAAAATTAATATGTTGTTCTGTGCGTAGCAGACTCATATGTTCACTCTGCCCATGGATATCAATTAACCAGCTGGCAACCTGTTGCAGTACTTGTTGAGAGAAGGCTCGCCCATTGATACGTGCCACTGTTCGTCCTGAGCGGAAGATATCGCGAGAAAGGATGAGTTGTCCATTATCGGGCTCGATATCATACTCATGCAATACAGTTGCAAGAGCAACATGGGCATCAGCGCTATTGGTCTCAGTGTGATGTTGGGAAGAGTGATGCTCGGCCTGCTTGAGAATATCTAGCAGAGTGCTTGTGCCATCAGCAATTGCTTCAGTCATCATATTGGGCGATGGCAACTGCTTGTCTGTAGGTGGATGTGTTTCAATAGAGAAGAGTCCTTCGACTGAGGCACGTTCACAGCCTGCACGGACAAACTCTGCTCCAATCTTCCCACCGAGCAAAGCATTAACTGCATCAATGATAATCGATTTCCCTGCCCCGGTTTCGCCTGTAAAAACATTGAGTTGACGATTGAGGCGTAAATTAAGATAATCGATGATAGCAAAGTCTTTGATCGTTAATTCAAGTAACATGGCTGTCACTAGCTGATATGCTATTCTCTTTTAGTTTCGCAGTGATAATCTGATAAAAATACGTAGGAGGTCGGCGTCTAAGGAACTTGGTAACGAATGGGCTTCGGTGAACCGAGACTAAGGCTCCATCTCTAATTTCGCGGTTCAATTGTCCATCGGCTGAAAATGCCCCGTTCTGATGATGGGTAAAAATCTGTAATTTGATATTTGCCTCTGGCGGCAAGATTAGAGACCGATCGGAGGCAAGATGTGTAGCAATCGGTGTCAGAACGCTATTGCGTACTTGTGGGTGTAGCAGAGGACCACCTACGGCCATGTTATAAGCGGTCGAGCCTGTAGCGGTCGAAATAATCATGCCGTCGGCAAAGCTTGTATTGTAATAATAGCCATCAACCCACACGCGGATTTGGACGATCCGAGGCCACGTACCACGAGCGATCACAATATCGTTGAGTGCCAAGAACTCTTCTTGTTGTCCCATTTGCTCCAGAATGGCACTTAGCATTGTCCGTTCATCAATCCAGACAGAGGCATCTCCATTGAGATAGTAAGGCAGATGAGTTGTGACATCTTGTGGTTCTAGCTCGGTCAGAAATCCTACACGTCCAAAATTGACGCCTACAATTGGTATAGCTAGACAAGCGCACAAGCGTGCTGCATGGATAATCGTGCCATCGCCACCCAAAACCAACGCTAGATCACAGCCCTTGATTTCGGAGCCTGTGTAGTCCTCACCCTCTCCTTGGAGATTGATCTTACGAACGTGATGGCCTTGTTTTCTTAAAGTGGGCATCAGTTCGGATGCGAAGTGGCTTGTGTCTTCTTTGAGCCCTTGATAGAATAAGGCAATCGTCTTCAAATGTATCTCCGCTAGGCAAATGAGGGCGAACACGACGTGCCGCCCTTACATGTTTGCGGTAATGGTACGTCATGCAAAGTCACTTGTCAACAGGACTAGTTAGGATAGACGTTCTTAGAAATGGATTGGATTTATCATATGCATTCATTAAAAAGGATATTCTCCCTAATTTTGCTCTCGATCTTGTTGGGGGTGAGG
>CBJMBI010000051.1:0-13334 GCA_966427955.1 uncultured Ktedonobacterales bacterium | reverse complement strand
ACCAGCAATAATATAAAAACAATGCCGTACACAACCGCTCTGATGATGTCACGAGCGATAGCATGACTGATGGCCAGATCACCAGAACGAGCCAGGGCATAGATTGCGATGAGTAACAAGCCGTTAGTAAAAACACTATGCATGATTGCCTCCAACAAAAAAGAGCCCGGAGCACATTGGCTCTCAGGCTCTAGCTTTTCGTTTGGGTGGTCCGCTACTGCGTGGGTGGATGGGCAAATGCGCATGTAACGAACCGAGTACAGTATAACAATTCTCTCCACTGGTGGCAAATGCGGAAACAACAAGAGCGCTCCGTCAGGAAGTCTTTCACGGAGCGCTCTCTGCTATGTGCCTGTGCAGGCTTCATACGGTGATTATACTCTGCCTTGAATCGTCGAACAATACACGATAGCCAATTTGGGAGATGCGTCAATTCAGACATCTTGACTCGTATTGATACATTCAGATACACTGTTCTTGCACGCTGAAACGTATCGTACCACGATCTTAATGTGAGATTGTGCAGAATGTTTGAATACTACAATACTTTTGGCAAGAACCCTTACCGTCAAAAGGATGACTCAGCGTGCTTTTGTTTTGACATGTACGTTTCATCTATATAGACGCTCCAACCCAACCAAAACTAAAATCACAAAAACAGCGAGATCACAGGCAACCTGCACGACCTCCTGGCCCGGTTCATCGCGTTGAACTGGTTGATTGCCTTGACACGGTTCTCGTCCTGAGACCAGTCCAGATTAAAGGTCTCCCGATACCTCAACTCAACAATATCTTCGTCCTCTTTTGCTTCCTCTTCATAAAACTTTTCAAGCAAGTCATAGACCCAGTGATAGAACTCTTCGTCTGTGGCCACGCCTGCTTTGATGGCTTCCCCATCGATAACGATATATCGTGAGAGTGCTGTGCTGGTGAATGGCTTCTTCGATACGTTGGGCGCTAGACTTTGTGTTGGCATAAGCCCTGTTCTCTTCCTACTTCTCAAGTAAACTCTGCTGCTTCCAGTTGCGCTTGATGCAATGTGGATCTAACCATAGCCCTGTCTGCTCATCCCATTCAAAATCTGCAATCGTATGCATTCCACACCGGCTCCTGCCACACTCGCTACAATAGATAAACTTCCCAGATGGAGACTTCAGCGTGGCAGGCCGCTCACCACATTTACAACACGTACCATAGACCACAGATAGCCTTGGTTGTGGTTGTGGCGGCATTTCTGGCTTCTTCTCTTTCTGATGCACTGTAATGGGCTCCCGACCAAACAGGGCAATCTGGGCTAGTTGTGGTGTGTTCTGGTTATCATTTCTCATCCTTGTTTCTCCAATTCATTGAGCTGGGCTATCGTCTGCTCAATACTCCACTTCCTGAACTCCTCCCACACAGCCACCTGCCACATTCCCGGCCTGCCATCGCGCCACGCTACAACCATATCTGCCATCACACCTTCGCGCAATTGCCGAGCGATGCCGACGTGCCAGCCATCAGGACCGTTCCAGTCTTCGATGTTACTCCGTGTCCAGTGGGTGATCTCGACGGGCTTCCTGGCTTTTGTAGGCTGCTCTGGCTTTGGGAGCAGTCCGAGCCGTTGTGCTTCTTTGATCGAGAGGGCCATTAGGACGCCTCCTCTTCCATATCCCACAACGTTACTTGCTGTTGTACAAATGTCGGAATGCATTTGCCAAAACGTGTGAATATCTCAATAAATCTCTCATTGTTTGGGCCAAGGTAAGCGAACAGATTATCATGTGTCGGACCTTGCTCGCTTCTGCCAGTCCCAATAAATCGGATGCGGCCTTTGACAAGACAAATCGGATAATTCCCTATCATTCGCTGAACGCAAGCGGTCCCAGTGCAAGCATTGATTAACAAAATGGCCTGTTTAACATTTCCACTCTCATATTCAGCGATGGTTTTACTTGTCCATAACTCTTGATTGCTTTTGCCTCCGATACGCCCATAAGGAGGATTAACAAACACAGACGAGGCAATCCAGGGCAAAAGCAAACCATCATCGTCTTTTGTGTAATAGCGTGATGCCCTTACCGATCTATTCGCCTCCTCACATGATGCTGGATCTAGCTCAATCGCCCTCATGACACGTCGGGCTGCTTCAATGTACACGGTAGGAGTAAACCATTCATTGCTTCCTGACATCATGCGAGGAAGAAACGAATCTCCGTCAATATCATCAAACAAATGAGCCATCACGCTACCTCACTCTTCTCAACTAACTCCAAATCAGCAACGCTCATAATCACATCCTTGTGCTTGTATGGCCCATATCCCTCCTCAACTCTCACATCGCACGCCAACCCTGCCGCAAACGTCCACTTGTCGTGTGTGCGCTGAAACAGGCCCGATTTGCCGTGGTGCAGGCTTGTCGGGTTGGTGTTGCGCACGGAATCGCCTGGCTGAAACTTCATAATGTTACCTCATCTTGTCCCATCACTGACTGGATAACTGCGTGGATCATATCGTCACTGCCTGTCAGCACCGCTGCCTTCCACAATCCATCATTATGCTTGTGCCTATCTACACCAATGGCATAGCGCATCTGGCCTGTAAATGTAATTGCTGGAAAATTATGCTCTACTGCCCAATTCATCAACTCGCCGCGATTGCGATGTTCTGGGCACCAGCAAGAGCCTGTCTTGTCGAGAAACGTCTGCGACCGTGACATCTTCTGGAGATGAACCGGGTTTTCATTCAGGCAGATCGCATAACAGAACACCGAGTTGAATACCACGTTTCGATCTTTCAACATGTTTCATCCTCACATACGAACCGCTACAAGTCCGTTCATCCTTACTCTTCATCCTGGTCCGCGTCATATAGCCTGTAGTCGCGCACATTCTCCATCTTGATTATTGTTACCAGGCTCTTTTCATTCAGACGAGAATACGTGCGTGGATCAATACTTTTCAAGTCGGTGTTGCTAGATGCTATGACGGTAGACAAGTTTTTGTTATATCTGTGGTTTAATAACTGAAACAGTTTTGCTCTTGCCCACATTGTACTTTGATGCTGATCAAAATCATCCAACACTAACACATCTACCTCTTTGATCTGATCAAACACATCATTGAAATTTTGTTCTGTTGAAGAGACTGAACGCAGATAATCCAGTAACTCTGACACCGGGTAGATGAGTACCGTGAAACCTGTCTCTAAACACTTCTTGGCAATAGACACAATCAGGTGTGTTTTACCACAGCCAATTGGCCCGGTTAGCACTAACCAGCCTATAGGCTCATCTGCGTATTGCTTCGCCTGCTGATATGCCTCTTGTACACCTTCCTGGTCTGTCACAAAGTTCTCGAATGAGGCTCCATAAAACCGCGCAAACCGTGTATCAATAGATTGCTTATTGTCCATCTTTAACTCCTATCCTTTCTCGTTGCCTCTATTATGCATCTTCAAACATACGGTAATCATCACCAAACATCCTGATTTTGTTAAGACCACGCATCATTCGAGAGTAAACCACAGCTTCGCCCAAGTATTCGCCCAGGTTCTCTTCTCTATTCGTTGAAATGATCGTTGGTCGGTGCGCTTTGTACCGCTCATCAAAGATCAGGAAGTAGGTTTCATTTCTAAAGTCCGTTGGTCGGGACTTATCTACGTCGTCAATCACCAGAAGCGGCGTATTGACTGCCGACTCGATCAGCCTGATAGCGTGGGTCTTATCCATTCGTACGTTCGCGTCAGTATAGACAGCAAAGAACTCAGGAGCCGACACAAACAAGCTGGACGTAGGTTTCTTAATACCATCTGACATCGTACGCCCAACTTCTCGCAGATAGTTGCAGATTGCAGCCTCCAAATGAGTTTTCCCGGTCCCATAATTGCCAGCCAATACCAGATTGCCTTGTGGGTTTTGTGCAAACTTCTTAGCTTTAGCATAGGCTTCAGGGAAGCAGGACTGATCCCAACTTTCAAAGGTCTTACTACACATCTCCCCAACCACCTCTTCATCAGTCCAGTGCTCTCCGAGCCAGCCACCAAAGGTACGAATACGCTGCTCTTGAACCCATTTAGCCTGCTGCATTGCTTTCTCCTCATCAAGACGCGCCTGTATCTGACACTGACAACTGCGTTTCACCCATCGGCCTGTGGGCAACGATCTTGGCTCAATCACTCCACAGGTGGGGCAGCTCCAGCGCAATTCATCCGGTGGCGGCGTATCTGGTTGCTTCCAGCCTGCCAGCGCAGCGCTCAGGCGTGTCATACCCTCAGTAGGGCGAGTAAACTTGTCAGGGCGCACAATGGACAGATGGGATTTATCTCTGCTCATCATCTTGTAACCTCCTTACAGCACTGCTCGTTGTTGCTGCTCTTGTGCCAAACGTGCCTGTTTCTTTGCTAACATATACGCCTTACGCTGCTCAGGGTCCATATCCATTAACTTATTCATCTCATCCTTGTCAACTAATCCAGTTGGGGCTCGGAAGGATGATGTACCAGTTGATGATTGTTGTTGCCTTTGAGGCATGGGAGTAACATTTGCTGGCCGCTGCCGCTTAATCTCATCATTAATCATATGAATACGATCCTTGTCTACCAACTGATGAGGCATAACATGCCCGTTGGTATCAATCCACCAATTATTATGTCGTGTCTCTAAGCGAATGATGATATCTAAGAGACATTGCCTGTTTTCAGATGTATTCTGTGTCCAGAGATCAGACGACATTGCTAAGAGTGATTGAGCTGAACCAAGCTCTTTATCTCGGATACGATCACTCTTCCGCTTGGCTCCATTGGGATAGCGTCGGCCCTGGTGCGCTTCGTGGATCTGCACGATTGTCTCTGCGTTCCAAATGGCATCATCACCAGGCATAACCGGAGGACCTGCAGGTAGTTCTGGCTTCTTTTTCGTTGTAGTCGATTGGCTATCAGAAACGCCGCTTCCTTGCTGCTCTTGCCCCCTCGCTTGCCTCGACGTGTCCCCATCGGCTTGTGTCGTAGATGGGCTTTCTGTGGCGCTATGTGGCGATTCTGAGGGCGCATTTTCTGAACGTGGCATTGTCGGGCTTTCTTGCGCAGGGCCATCTGTTGTGCTACTGGGAGGCTCAGGAATGGCCGTGTCAAGGAACGAGGGTTCCGGGTTTTCTGGGAATGTAGAAGATGGGGGGAACGATGGTTCCTGTGCCAGCGCGTTTCCCCCATCGGGGACCGTACTGTTCCCGGCTGGCGTTAAGGGGGTATCAGAAGGAGGTGTATTACGCATTGCTTCGATTTGCTTTAAGGCTTGTTCAAGTTGAGCCTTGATCGAAGCATTTTCATTTTGCAGTTGCGTGAGAGCGGCGCTGTCGAGAGACGCGCCAAACGTATCCTTTTGTAATACTGTTTCTTGTTTATCTGTATATTGTAATACTGTTTCTTGTGTGTTACCTGAGGTAACTACCGTCGTTACCTCAGGTAACCACCGTGGTGACGTGGAGTAACCACCCTCGTTACCTGGAGTAACTACGTGGTTACCTGAGGTAACTACCCCATTGTCTGATTGCGCTTTAGAAGCCTTTTTACTGGTACTCTTAAAGCGTAACTTGTAAATAGTCGTGTCCGAATCACCCGCATTTGTGTTGCGTTTTTTAGAGGTAACACATCCCTTTTGCTCTAAAGATGCCAGTGCAACAAGGATGGTTCTGTTGTGCCCAATTCCACACCCTTCGTCAAGAATTTTCTCTTCACCATTCTCATCCCGTGTTTTGATGCCCTCCCTGAACTGGCTCAGAGAGATAGCATCTGCGTTCTTCCCAAATCCGTAGGTGCGACGAATGATATAGAGCAACACTTTGAGTTCGTTGCCAGTTAATCTGCTGAGAAGTTTATCGAAGACAACATCAGGTACAGGCGTTGTACCTGGAATATCAAAGCCTTCAAATTGAAAATCATCTTGATTACTCATGCGGCACCGCCATCTTCCATCTCAATATTTATTTGTTCGTGAGCGATTATGCAATGTCCGATATATTCAGTAATTTGAGGTACAATGCTATTGCCTAATGCTTTGAGTCTCGCTATGCGATGCGGTTGTTTTCCTGTAACGGTTCTTGGAGGTTCCCAAGAGTATTGTTGCTCTCCTGGTCCGGCAGGCCAGTAATATCGGTCCAGTTTTGTGGGTAGCCAAGCAAACACTCTACCCACGTAGGATTGAGATTGCCCCTGGCTTCCTGGCGAACGAGTTCGCCAGGAAGGGTGTCTCGTTCCTTCTGCGATGGTGGCAGTGTCGAGTTCTTGCTGTCCTGAGCCACTGGTGTCGGCCACAATACCACATCGTTCAGATTGGGCGACCACCCCTCCTGTGCTTTCCTGTCCATGCGTGGGGAGTTGGGCATTTCCCCACTGCGGTAATCCCTGCTCTGCGGTGTGGGCCATTGATTGAGAGTTTTGATCATGACTTGCAGGCTGGTGATAGTATGGCGAGCTCCACCTTTCATGCGTGCCTTCATCGCTAGATGTGCCTCTGGTGATTTGTTGTCGTCGTTGGCTACTGGCGTCGACCACATCGCAACTGCCCATCCTAATTTGTTGGGCTTTGTTCTGCCATCTCCGCTGCATGTTAAGGCGAGATCGTTGCTGGCAGGTAATGCGTTGGGGGTAGGCCACAATAAAGATTCTTTCTCGCTGATGTGGGGCGCCGAAGTCACTAGCTCGTAGACATTGCCACTCTGCATCAAACCCCGCTTCGGCAAGGTCTGCGAGTACTCTGGATAGTCCCCGTCCAGTGATTGCTGCAACGTTCTCAATACAGATGTAATCTGGTCCCATACCGCTATCAATTGTTTCCTGTATGAGACGGAACATCTCAAACCAGAGTCCACTGTGCTCTCCCTCAAGTCCTGCACGCTTTCCGGCGTTGCTGATATCTTGACAGGGGAATCCGCCTGTGATAATTCTGAGATGTTCTGGCACTCCTGCTCTTTGGAAGCCGAGAGGGAAGGCTCCGATGCCAGCGAAGAGGTGAATGTGCTGGTATCCCACAAGGTCGGTTGCGTGTACTTCTCTGATGTCTCGCTCATCAACGTATCCCTCCGGCAATAAGCCACGTTTGATATTTTTTCTCAGGACTTCACAGGGGAAATGTTCAATATCGTTATAGTAGGTGTAACCGCTCATGCCACACCATCACTTTCTACTGACCATAAATTAGGTTGAATAATTGCAATGCGTTTCTTGGCTAGATCAATATAATCAGGGTTCAATTCAATTCCCAGGTAATTGCGATTGTGTTGCAAGGCCACCATGGCCACCGTCCCCGATCCGATAAAAGGATCAAGTACGATACCTTTCCCACCGCCGGTATTGTTGGGACATTTGCAGTTTGGTTGCCATTGGTCGGTAACGCGTTTCGTGTGTGCCCATCCAGTGCTATCGGTTTTTGTTGGGTTTGAGTGAGGCGCGTGGGCTGTTTCGCGTTTGTTAATATGTCCTGTAGGAACAATGATTCGCTGCCAGGGCGTGCCACAGTGTTCACAGGTTCGTGGAGAAGTGCCAGCCAGGATACAGGGCTCTACTAATTTGGGAGGCATCGTGGCAAAATGGGCGTCCGGGTACCCTTGGCTGGCCACCATCCAGACGGAACGCTTATTACGGACGCTTCCACATTCGATAGTGCGTCCCCATTGCTCTTTGCCATATCTGTAATTGGGATCGCTCTCAGACGGGGTGTAGTTGCGTCCTTTGGTTCCACCGAATGTTTGAATGTCACCAGGGCGTACAGCTGGCTCTGCAATGGCTTGCGCATCATAAAAGTATCGCTCGTTCTTGGTGAGCAGAAAGATATGTTCGTGGGCTGTCGTGGGTCGGTCAGTTACCGATTCTGGCATGGCGTTCAATTTGTTCCAGATGCAATCTTGACGAAGTATCCAACCATCGGTACAAAGAGCAATAGCAACCCGGGACGGAATCATCATGAGACTTTTAGGTTTAAATCCCGGCACTTTGGCTGTTGGTGGAAGAAACTGCGTATCGCTATAGGCTCTGCGCTCCCATCTCTTGCCCTCTTCTGTTTGTTCTCTTTGCATGCCCTTAATACCACGAGGAGCATAGTTGCCCCAACTGCCAGCAAAACTATCCCCCAGGTTGATCCAACAAATTCCATCTGGACGGAGCACCCGGCGAACTTCGCGGAATACCTGCACAAGTTTCTCGATATACTCTGCTGGCGTCTCTTCTAAGCCGATTTCTAGATGTTTGTCAGGATGCCCATCTGGTAAGTATGATCTAAGCCCATAGTAGGGAGGAGAGGTCACACACGTTTGGATATAATTATCCGGTAGAGTTCTGAGAACCGATAGTGTGTCACCCTGTAGAATAGTATTGACGGGGTTATTTCCACTCATGGAATGCACCTCCAACCACCACCGCAATCTATTAGCACATCATTTGGCCTGTTTGTTATACAAGGGTTGCTTTTCCTTGCCAAAACAGTGCATAATAGAGTTAGGCGGCGTAGTGAACTAAGGATGTTGCTAGACGGGTACCAATCGACAAGCAACATCCGAGCTGCCATAACATTATTAATTAGCTGGTATCGACCAGCTTTTTTTATTTGTCTTGAATGTTCCTCTGTTGTGCTAGATACTGCTCTAAATCTAATGTGCTGACACGCCAAGCGCCGCCAGTGATTTTGTATCCTGGCAATTGCTTCAATCGAAGCATGCGCTTCACCGTCTCCTCTGAGACTTTTAATTTCTTGGCTACCTCCGCAACGGTAAGTAACTCGTCGGTCATAATCTGCATAAGTCCTCTCCTTGGCTCTAGGCTCTTTCAGTAGTTTACCATAGGATAAACAGAAATACAAGCCTTTTTGTAAATTGTTGCGATTTGTTGTGTTCTGGTATGTATTTGTTACTTTGCTTGATATATAGCTATTGCATGAAATAGTGCTGTGATGTGTCCATACGTCCATACGTTGCTCCGATGAAATAGTTGTTTAATTGTTGTCTTTCCATTTGCGAAGATCTCGCACCTCTTCAACAAAAATCTGGTGAACCATATCCACTAGGCGATTCCACTGGCTTTCGTGCATGACCTCGGCGGCTTCTTGGAGAAGTGCATCCAGGTTATCAGCGTGGTTTCTGGCAGCGTCGAGAATAGCCGTCTCTAACTGTTGTAGCTTTAGGTAAATGCCATAGTACAGCGTACCGATGAGTGACCATTGCGCTTGTCGTGTTTGGCGCTCTAGTGGCGTCATGTGGGTATGACCAGGATACATAACCTGGCAGATATAGATCTGGCAGTCTGGACACCATTTCACACGAATTTTCATGCAGCAGCATTGACCGCCAAGTGTGACACAAATACTCATGATGGTTGTTGCTCCAATGCCATCTGTTGTAATGTTTCGCGTTCTTGCTCTAACCACACAAGCAAGCGTAATGCTTCCTGTGGCTGCAAACCGACCATGTCCTCTCCCCAGGAAGAGTATTTGCCCTCGATCATGACTTGCCCGGCCTGGTCATATCCGAGCACATATTCAGGCTCTTTGGCATCATCCAGAGGAACCATTGATTTGAGTGGCTTTCCTGCGCGTTCATAATGGCGTGTCATTCTCCTACCCCGATAGTGATAGTGATTTTTCCTGAAAGTTTTTCCTGTTGCATGATATTCTCGATTTGTTCCAGCACTTCAGAGGCAATCGTTTCAGGCTCTATATGTTCGTCATCGCCTGATCTCTCCAAGTGGTGGCTGTAAAGATACTTGTCGTAGAGTTTGTGATACGTCAATGTTATTGTTGATTTCATGCCCTGTCTCCATGTTGAGTTGTGTTGCAAGTTGCACGCGAGCTGTTGCGTTGGTTGAACGTGCCACGATATTCTTCCCTGTTAATTAGTTGGTTGAGATTTGTTTGTGTGCCTGGTTATCGCTCTCCACGACTTCTGCTTTCCAGATACCATCAGGTCTGTGCTCTGCAAAGAAGTTGGCGGCGATGCGCTTGAGTTCTTGCAATCGAGCAATCTCTTCGTCTATGTTGCAAATATGGATGTAGTCGGTCATTTCTTCGTCGTTAGCCAGGTCCATGCCTTTTGGTGTGTTGTGATAGAGGTAGTAGTCCACACAGCCATCCCATTTGGCAACGGCACTACGCCAGCCTTCAGGATCGACCAGTTCTAGCCAATGGTCTTTTGTTTTGTCTTTATCGATTTGCCAATAAGTCATTATTGTTGTTCTCCCGAAATAGTGAATTGTTATTCGCTTTCATATTCAGCAATGAGCCGTTCAATGTAGGCTCGCGTTGTGTCATTGGTGCCCTCTACGCGAATATAAATAGTGCTCTCTGTGTGCGACCATACGTGTGTCATCCAATCCTCGATTTTCTCTATGTTCTTCAGGCAGGGCATGATGGATAGCACGCGGAAATAAGCGTTGTTGAATGCACGTGGATCAGCGCTGTCTTTGATCACAATGAGTTCTATGAGTAGTTCGTCACCTGGACGTGGGATATACCCGCCGCTGATGCATTGTGCTAATTCGATCTCGTCGTGGTCTGGTGGAACAAAGATGAGTAAGTCATTCATGGCTGTGGCTCCTCAGTGAAATATGCCACTGTCTCGGCCTCCATTAGCTCGTACAAGTTGTTGCCTCCGTACGTGAAAAGCTGTTTGAGGACGATGAGTTGGGAAGGTGCCATCTCGTATTTGTGCTCTCCCAGCGCGTTGCACAGAATGACAGTGCAGCCGCCGGGGTGGAACTCGAAGCGCAGTTGTTGTTGGTTCTGCTCCAGGTTATCGATGATTTGATTGACTTCGTGATGGATATCCATGATGTTAAATCTCCTCCATTGTGAGCAGCAAAGACAAACAGCCCTCTTTGTGTTGGAAGCCAGGGATCAGTTCAACATGATCCTTGAATGCACTGTTATACCCTGCGTAATAGGCCCCACAATCACGGCAAGAGATTTCAATATAGCCCTCGTTGCCCTCTTCAACTTTGACCATAGTTGACTGGATATGCTGTACCATGCGTTGGTAGACATCGGTATCGATGCGAACCCATGGAGGTGCCTTACTTTCACTGTTTGCGCTCATCACGCTTTTGAGGCGGTAGGCTATGCTAGTAATGACTCTCTCGCGTTGTGCAGGATGAAGTGTGATGATATTGCCACACTCTTGAAATAGTTCTGAGATGATGGTGTCAACAATTTGGCTGAGTCTCATGCTCTACGACCTCTCTGAAATATTGTGTATCGATATTTTCCGCTATCTGCCATCCCGATCGCCACCGGGCTCACGCTTGACTGCCTGTGATGCCATCAAAACCTGAAAGCTCGTTGTTGTGCGCTTGCTCCAATGCTCTGAGCAGTTCCACGATTTGTGCCTCGTTGAGCGTCTCGATGTCCCACTTCCAGCCGAGACGGAGCCAGGAGGTGCCACCAGTTGACCGGGCCACCATCACTGCGTTTGATTTGCGGTAACGTGGAGATTTCACGATACGCCGGTCAACATTGGTGATCTTGGCAGACTCGATGTGCTCCATTTGACAGACCCAGCCATGGTGGGAGCAAATGTTTTTGATTTGCCTGGTGGTGAGACGGCGTGTTCCTTCACCACTTTGTAGTATTTTTGGTTTAGTGGTTTGCATTTTACGTTTATCCACTTTCCACGTGTGATACTATAGTGCATGTCAATTTGTGTCTCATTATGCACTTTTCTGAAAGAAGGCCAGTTAGTGGAGTGTTGCTAACTGGCCTTACCCATTCATACTTTTTGTAAGTAGCTTACTTGGAATTACACACCCCTGATTTTCAGCGCTCGCCGTCATTCTCCCAACAACTGTAACCCTCCCATAATCCAGGGATAAGCACGATAGGCCACGAGACCGCAGCCATTGCCACTGCCACGACTGAGCAGCAGGCGACACCGCAGCAGAAAAAGGTTTGGTGCCAGATTGTCCAGTCACGAGAATAGCGTGATTTCTCGTTCATCCTTCCCTTCCTCTCTCACAATCAGCGCTGCCCCTGGCTGTTCCTCGATCTCGATGGTCCTGAGCCCCAGGTCGATGAAGCGACGGAGCACGTCAATCATCGATGTGTTTCTGCTCACAGCGATTTGTCGAAGCGCGTCGATCAGTTCATCAGGTAAAATCAAATGATAGTGTGGTTCCATACTCTCTCTCAAGGAAGATAGAGGCTGATTGCCGCTGCGATGATGACACCGACAATCAGCAGAAAACAGAAACAAAACACGACTCGATTGCCAATCACTACGCTGGTACCCACGTCGGCAACCAGACCAATAGCACGATCATCAGGAACAGCACAAAGAGCACGGCAATGCCTGTCCACAAGATAAAAGGATCGATCATGACTGACCCTCCTCTCTCATCCGGTTCAGTAGCTCATCACCTGGAAAGAGTTCAGGCACGCTCGTCAGGCTCGTGAGAAACTTCTGCGCACACTCAACACCAAACTTCTGTAAGTATTCGTCAATGGCAGGAGCCGGGTTGTCTCTGTTCTCACCGATAATTACCAATAAATCCTGTGTCGCTTTTGGAAAGAACAACCCATTCATCACTTTCCTCCTGCTAGAAACTGCCTGCCTTCATCTGTCAGCGTGTATGTCCCATTATTGTTGTACTTGACATACCCATTGCGTTCTAGATCAATCAGTTTCAGTTGTGAACCATCGGCCACGGCGTCTCGGATCAGACGTTGCACATAGCTCATGGTTGGCGCTACGTTACTTCTTCGACTTGTTCTATAGTAATTCATGCCTTCATATCCCTTCTATCATCAATTTCATGTAGTCCATTGACTCTACTATTTCTTGTGTTTACTCTCCTGATACGGTTGATGTTGCCACTTGTTCATGATGTGCCAGGCCACGAGAATGGCGGTCAAGCAGAACAGGCAGAGCACCGTAATCGCGCCAATGATGACAAGAATGAGAATGCCCAGTGGCATGTTGAAATTTCCCTCTAGTTAGGGTTCATCTTGCACGCTCTCGTGCAAATCCATACACGTTTTACACATCCGGTTCATCTCTGTGCTCAATTGTTCTAGTGGTTGACGTTTTGTACAGTGCATACAAACAAATGTGTTTGGTTGTATTTTGTCCCGAAAAGTGGATCGGCGTCCTTGCCGACTGTCCGCTGAGATGAGTACTGCAGAACAAATGCAGAACAGAACAATGAGCCCTATCATGACTATTTGCATTACAAGGTCTGCTCTTGCTCTGTCTGCACGGTGAGATGGTCCCACTCCAATGGATCGCTCGCCGGGAAGAGTTGCGGGATATCCTCTTCAGTTATCAGCTCTTTGTTGCCAGCGGCTTTACGTCCCCAGGCATAGCCAACAAGGAGCCCGGTCA
>CBJMBI010000050.1:0-13382 GCA_966427955.1 uncultured Ktedonobacterales bacterium | reverse complement strand
GGTCGTGTTGAACCTTTTGTAGGTTGCGGCGTAATATTAGGATAGATACAATTTTCTTGGAATTGAGGAGGAGTGCTCCATGACTACTAATCCGAACCAGAGCCAACAGCCTGATCCTGCAAATACATATGGTGGGTATACTGGCTATAGGCCATCGAAGCCTGGAGATGATCCCTATGGAGCTGGTCAACACAAGAGTTCGCCACAGAGCGATCCAAACTATGTCTATGGACAACAAACACAAGGGCAGCAAACGAATGCTGACCAAGCACAACAATTTGCCTATGAGCCCCCCGAGACTGTGCTCAGAAGACAAGGGAAAAGAAGTTCTGGATCATCTACATTCTTCGGCTCTGCAACTAGTCAGGGTCCAGTTGAAAAAGAGGATCGCAAGTTTGCTCTTTATAGTTACCTTGGCTTCTGCTTTACCGGTATCGCTTTTTTCTTCCTGAAGAAACAGCGCCCTTTTGTCCGTTTTCATGCTGCTCAATCAATTGTTCTATTCGTGCCTATAGCAGCTATTTTGGTAGTATTAAAAATTGTCTCGATTGTGACGCTTATCCCATTCATTGGATGGATTTTTAGTCCTATCATTAGTCTTCTAACCTTTATCGTTGTTACACCTGCTTTTATTCTTTGGATCATCTTAATGGTGCTGTCTTACCAGGGTGTCAGGGTGAAGTTGCCAATTGTGGGCCATTATGCAGAAGCCTTAGAGGCACGCTTTCCTTCAGAGAAAAAAACCGTCTAATTACTAGAAGTAAGCATAAAATTACCATACTATTTGGAAAGGAAACAAGAGACTTGCCATGAGCTTCAAGCAGCTCATGGCAAACAATAAGCAAAAGAGACATTTTTAGTATATGGCTCTTCTATCTAAGGGAAATGTTTGTATTTGATACGCCCAGGGTGGTGAACGAAGTGGTACAGCAGGGCTCCGAGCAGGGGAACAAAGATGATGAAGATCCACATACTTTCTGTTGTATGTTACGTTTAACGTGAAGATAAGTTAGTTATTTGATTTTTCGATCTTTCACAACCTTTTCAATTCGTGCTACAATTAGATAGGATTTGTCTGCCGAGGAAGTCATGAACCCACCCGCTGAAAAGCGGAGGCTTACAGTAACCCGAAAAGGGAGAGTAAGCCCTACATGACAAGACTCAGCTCGGTACTAACGAGCTACGTTCGGAGCGAAATCAGGTGCGTTGGGATGCGTGGGCCAGTTCCAACCTTTACGGTAGCAGGTTAAACATCTCTACGTAGTTAAGGAAGTGCTTGCTGCGCTAAACTGCTCATGAACATTGTCTAGGCCCCCGTTATCAGGGAAACCAAAGAAGGTTTAGGCGTTCCTCCCAAAAACGCTTCCCCGCAAGGGAATAGTTCAGGCACAAGGCACCCCAACGCTCCCCCCCCTTAAAAGGGATGGGTCCTAGTCCGAATCGGGTAAAGACAGTAGTTACAGGCTCCAAAACGAGCCAGGAACTATCCTAGGATAAGTTTTCTCCATCATAGTTAAAAAAACCGTTGGAGCAAAAGTCACCTTGTGTAAGCATAGAACCAAGGCCAATCATTGGGATCAGCTACACGGAAGTTTTGCCCCCGGAACGAAATCAGGAGACATCATGAGTACTGAGCAGCAAAATCGATCAGATGAACGAGATGCAACCGTAAAGAGTATGTCTCGTGTCGTCACGCTGCCCGAGAATGAAGATCAAGAGACCTTAGTACATTACTATTCTCAAATGTTACTTATACGCCGTTTTGAAGAAAAATCGGCTGAGATGTACAATAAGGCACGTATCGGAGGTTACTGCCATCTCAATTTGGGTGAAGAGGCCACGGTTGTTGGATTTTGCGCTGGCCTGGGGCCAAAGGACTACGTGTATACGAACTATCGTGAGCATGGGTACGCAATTTGTCGTGGCATTTCAACCAAAGCCGTTATGGCCGAATTATTCGGCAAGGAAACCGGCTGTTCTCGTGGGCGTGGAGGTTCCATGCACTTATTTAGTGTGGAACATCGCCTGCTAGGTGGTTATGGAATTGTTGGAGGCCAGGTCCCGCTAGCAACTGGTGCCGCCTTTGCTATTGCATATCGTGGCTCTGATGAAGTTGTTGTTTGCCAGATGGGTGATGGAACAACCAATGGAGGTCCATTCTTTGAGTCTCTAAATCTGGCCAAAATTTATAAACTGCCTATAGTCTTTTTCATTGTCAATAATCAGTATGGTATGGGTATGCCCGCAGACAAGGGTTCGGCAGTTCCTGAGCTTTATCGCAAAGGGCATGCTTTTGATATGCTTAGTGAGCGCATTGATGGCAATGACGTGCTAGCTGTACGTGATGCAATGCGCCGAGCAGTGACGGTTGCCCGTGAGCAGCATGAGCCTGTGCTCCTTGAAGCGGTAAGCTATCGTTTTAAAGGACATTCTGTCATTGATCCCGATCGTTACCGTGATCAGGAGGAAGTGAAAAGGGGACGTGCTCAGGACCCCATTCCTGCTTTTGCCAGATATCTGCTAGATGCACATTTGATTGATGAACAGGGTTTATATAGGATTGAGCAGCAGGTCGATCAGGAGGTTGAGGAGGCTGTCAGGTTTGCCGAGGAGAGCCCTTTCCCGCCAGTCGAGAGCCTCATGGACTATATCTATGCACCTGACAATATTGAGTCGGAGAGGAGATAAAGGGATTTATGACTGAGGTTAGCTTCCGTCAGGTGTTAAACGACACGCTGCGTGAAGAGATGCATCGTGACGAGAATGTCTTTTTAATGGGCGAAGAGATCGGCGTTTTTGAAGGATCCTACAAGATTACAGCCGGTTTGTTGAAAGAATTTGGACCTAAACGTGTGGTTGATACTCCCATCGCGGAGAATGGTTTTGTGGGTATGGCGGTCGGTGCAGCCATGCTTGGCCTGCGTCCAGTGGTCGAGATCATGACTTTTAACTTCATTGCCCTAGCAATTGATGAAATTTTGAATCATGCCGCCAAAATCTATTATATGTTTGGTGGTCAGACTCCCATTCCTCTGGTTATTCGTACGCCGGGAGGGGGTGGACAGCAATTATCTGCTACCCACTCGCAAAATCTAGAAGTTTGGTTCGCTCATATTCCTGGATTGCAGGTAGTTGCTCCGTCAACTCCAGCTGATGCCAAAGGGTTGTTACGTACAGCAATACGTAACAATAATCCAGTGCTTTTCCTTGAGCATTTAGCCCTTTATAATAACAAAGGGGACGTTCCTGAGGGCGATTATACAATTCCTTTTGGTCAGGCGAAGGTGACGAAAGAAGGAAAAGACCTGACTGTTATCAGCTATTCGCGTAAGGCTGCAATTGCTCATGAGGTGGCTACCCGTCTTGAGCAAGAAAACAAGCTGAGTGTTGAGGTCGTTGATATTCGTTCATTACGTCCTCTCGATCGAGAGACGCTGGTAAATTCGGTCAAAAAGACTGGCCGTGCTCTTGTCTTTGAGGAGGACTGGCGTTCCTATGGCATTGGTGCTGAGATTGCTGCAACTTTGCAAGAGGAAGCCTTTGATTACTTAGATGCCCCTATTAAGCGCCTTGCAAGTGTTGAAGTGCCATTGCCATATGCCAAGCCACTTGAACTGGCTGCACTAACTGGTGCTCGGGAGCTGGAAGATGCCATTAATGCTCTCGCACCCCGTCGGAGGAGAAGATAAAGCATGGCTGAAGTTAGTATGCCCAGGCTTAGTGATACGATGCAGGAAGGCACGATTACGCGCTGGCTCAAGCAGGTGGGGGACGAAGTGAAGCGGGGAGATGTACTTGCTGAGGTTGAGACAGATAAGGCCAATATGGAGGTAGAAGCCTACGATTCGGGCATCCTTGAGCAGGTTGTTGTTCGGGAAGGTGAGACGGTGCCCATTGGTCAGGTCATAGCGATTATTGGCTCGGGAGCTGGGGTTCACACAGAAGGACAGCCCAAGGTGCCAGTAACAAAGCAGCCAGAACCAACTTTATCGGCTACTCCGGTTGGTCAGAAGAGCGCTGTAGTGGAACAGCCTTCTGTCTTTGCTGGCATCTCAACTCGGCAGCAGAATGCTGGGGGCATAGATGGAGTATTTATCAAGGCATCGCCGCTGGCTCGGCGGATGGCTGAAGAGCATGGGATTGATTTGCAGTTGGTGAAGGGTACTGGACCGGGTGGCCGAATCGTGCGCGACGATATTGAAGACTTCATCGATCAGCGTGCAATGGCTCCGGCTGCTGTAGTGCAACCTTTGCAGCCTGTGGGATCTATTCCTGCCAGTGTTCCGGAAGTATCGATAGCGGATGCAGAGATTGTAACGCTTACGTCGATGCAGAAGACCATCGCACGCCGTTTGACAGAGTCCAAGCAAACGGTTCCGCACTTCTACATTGGCAATGAGATCGATATGACGGAAGTCCTCAAACTTCGTCAGGAACTCAATCTTGCTCTTGCCAATGAGGGTATCAAGATCAGTGTGAATGATCTGATCGTCAAGGCTTGTGCTCTGGCATTGGAGAAGTTTCCAGAAGTTAATGGTTCCTACAAAGATGGGCAGTTTGTGCTGCATAAGAAGATCAATATTGGCATCGCGGTGGATATTCCCTCGGGACTAGTTGTGCCAGTGATTCGTGATGCTAATACCAAAGGGCTGCGTACGATTGCTCGCGAGGCAAAAAATCTGGTGGCGAAGGCGCAGGCTGGCAAGCTGACTCCGGCCGAGTTAGATGGTGGCACCTTCTCGATCTCAAATCTTGGTATGATGGATGTAACTGATTTTGTAGCTGTTATCAATCCCCCACAGGCAGCAATCCTGGCTGTTGCTGCTACACGTAAAACCTTTGTGCCCATTGATAATCAGCCCGTCATTCGTGACATAATGCACGTCACACTGTCTGCAGACCATCGTATTCTTTATGGTGCAACGGTCGCGCGTTTCCTCAAAGAAGTGAAGCATTTGTTACAAAATCCATTTCTGCTGCTCGTCTAATTCTCAGTGATTGAGCAAGCAACCAATGTAGGGTGTGGAATTGGTCTCCACACCCTATCTATTTTTGGGAGTTTATCTGTTATGCGTTGACAAGCTGTGGAACAAAAGGTTCTCATGAATGGGTATTTACTATTCTGTATGATATAATTTAAAATAGTTATTTCATTATATGAATATTTATTATACAAGAAACATCAGAATACAAGGCTCGAAATGTATCCCTCCGATATTTTGCAAAATGTCAGGGAACTAGCCAAGATTGCTAAAGGCCTTCAAAATCCTTGACCGAGGGCTTAGAGAGCCGATATGAAACCTGCATCCAGCGTTGGGCTGCTGTGTGAAGCTCCCACAAGGGAGTCGTGATTTGTTAGGTAGAGAGTGGAGGAAATTGCCTGCTTATGAATCAGTGTGTGCGTTGTGGAAAAGCATGCGAGCAAGGCTTATTTTGTGAGAATTGTCAATCTGCATTACTTTGTCGTTCTGTGCAAATTCAAGAAACACCTGAAGTACTAGCCCCAGCTTCTTTGGGAATGCATGTTTCAGCCTTCGAACCACATTCGCACAAAAGTAAGGTGTTAGACCCTGCTGTGCTAGCAGCCTCATCATTTAGTCCTGCACAAAATGGTATAAGTAGCAGAGAGCAAGATGAATCCTGCAATAGGTCTGACAAAGTCTCCTCGCCTGTTGAGCAGAGTCCTAAACCGGCAATGCCACCTCATAGGAGATTATTGCATTTAAAATGGATATTTAGGATCACGGTGATCATAACAGTGGCGGCCTTAATTGCAGATATTATACTTGCTATACTGGTTATATGTCATGGTAGACTATCTGTTAGTAATAATCATATTGCTCCTATAATAACTTTTGCATCTAAAGATATTCAGCTAGGACAAATCGCTCTTCTTCATCTCAGCCATTTTCCTGCTAGGGCGCGTGTTTTGCTACACCGTGATATTGCAGATCAAGTGCACCTGGATACAGAATCTCCACTGGTGCAACTGAGCTTATCAGGGGTAGCTGATGTGCCATTGCGAGTTGAGGATAACTGGGGGGTTGGCAGTCATTTAATCGAGGCTGAAGATATCGATACGCACTATACTGCTAGTACAGTAATACAGGTTGTTGATAGTAAATTAGTACAAATTCCTCATCTTCAGATTAGCCAGCATGAGCTAGATTTAGGTGCTGATCTCCAAGGGTCGAATACGTTGCAATCATTGACACTAGAAAATACTGGTAGTGGAATAATCTCTTGGACGGCCTGGAGCGATCAGCCGTGGTTACTCCTCACTCCAATGATGGGGAGATTTGATATAAGTCAACGAGTGGTGATTGCGGTAAATCGTTTTCATCTCAAACCTGGAGCTTATCAAGGAGCAATCACATTTGTTGCAAATAATAATTTTAGCATCCCTGTCAATGTTAAAATGTCAGTATTGCCGTTACAAACTGATGTGGGGGCAGCACTGGTAACCTCATCTCCGGTCCTATCATTTAGCGTCACAGATGGTGATCCTAAGCCAGCAATGCAATTATTGACAGTGAGCAACCCGGGGTCTCGCCCATTATATTGGTCGCTAAAGAGTAATATTCCTACAGTTACAACGGATGGACAAAGACCGTTTATGGATAGTGGGAACTGGCTGAGTATCAAACCTACCTCAGGAGTGGTCGCTCCCGGTTTAACGACATCTATTCATTTGACGGTTTCTAGCCACATATTGTTGCCGGGTATATACAACCGTCTTCTGACATTTACAGGAGGAGAGCATGTGCTCAATAGTCCCCAATCGGTGGCAGTGTCGCTTGATGTACAGCCACGTTGTGGTGTGATGGCGAGTGTAGGAAATGTATCCTTTAGTATGGTTGCTAGTCAGAACAAGCTTGTTAGTCAGTCATTGGCATTGAGTTTATCTCCTGGGTGTAGTGGGAGTGTTGCTTGGCAGGCATCCTCAATGGCACAATGGCTCATTAGTACCCCATCCAGTGGACGGGTGAAGGAGCAAGCAGACTCGCTGATCACGCTCACTGTCAATGCTAGTAGACTTCCGTCAGGAACGGATACCAGTTTCCTGGTCTTTTTGACGGACCATCGCACTCAAACTGTAGCAGTTCATTTGACTGCGCTACCATCACCTCCAAATTTGGCTGGGTCAACTAATGCTTCATCCCTATCCCTACCAATGGGTAGCAGTTCCAATAACGTAAAGACGGTAGGAGCAACTTCAACTATTGAACCAGCTTTGGGCATCTCACCTACGAGTATAACCTTTAGCGTAACGCGAGGCGAAAACAATCCACCGAATCAGGCTGTGACCGTGGTCAATACTGGTAGTGACTTGCTCTACTGGCAGGCACGTACAGATACGACCGGTTCATCCTGGTTGCAAGTTTCTCCAGGAACAGGATCGGTTGCCAGTGGGCAAAGCGGCCAGATTTTTCTGAGTGTCAATACAAATTCGCTATCTCTTGGTACATACAGGTCAAATGTGATGGTAAGTGCTACTGGCAAATCTGGCACACAAGCGTCTGGGAGTCCGCAGGTCATTACCGTAGTCCTCAATGTTTTGCAGCCATGCACATTAGAAGTAACGCCAACAAGCCTGACGTTTTCATCTTCATTATTAGCAGGGCCATCAGGGCAGGATATTGCATTGCGAGCTGTAGGCAATTGTGCGTATCCTGTGACATGGACTGCTACAGTGGATGCAAGTAGTCGTTCTTGGCTAATTCTATCGGTGACGTCAGGTCAAGAGAGTGGCAATGGGAGTGTGATTATCGTGCATGTGAATACCAGCGGCATGCTCTTAGGTTCTTATCAAGGGCAGATCTCAATTTCCGCTGTTGATGGGAATAGTGCCTTGGTGAGGAACCCTACTCCGACAGTAGAAGTGGGACTCACTGTTATTGGTTAACACGATAATTTATGTCCATTGTTCGTCGTACTAGAAAGGATGGCAAGGTTTATGTTAGGTGAAGCGCAATCTCATGATATGCATCAGCTTGAACTGCTTATGACAACTGTATTTACTTGTCGGAGTGTAGTCAAGTACAATTTGAACTTAGGCGAAGAGCAAAAGAAAGAACTTCTTGCTGATATCGATACGTCGCTAGAGGTGCTACGCTCTTATTTTACTGGTCCATCTACGCATACAAAAACTGCTTCATTGCAATCCCAGCCAGCCAATTTTTCGCCTGTCTTTTCTCAGCCGGAAGAGGCAAATACTTCCACCAGCATTATTCCCAAAAAAGATGAGCCACAGGTATTACAAGCATTGTATAGAATGTATCATACTTATCTAGATGTAGATCAAGGGAAAAGTCTGAATACTTTTGTTTCTCGCTTTAACGATGCTATGGTGACCATTCAGGAGATCCAGCGTATTACGGAGCCTAGCTATCAAGCTAATAACTGTTACACACGCACTTTGTCTGTCGAGGAGCAATTACAGCGGGTAAAAATTTTTATGGCGGATCTCTATTATATATTTATGGAGTTTATGCGGGCTATCTCAGAGATACTGCAGCAGAATAATGTTCAGTTAAATACTGAAGAACTGTTCCCATTGCAAGGTGGGACAGCCGGAGATGAAAAGGGGCTTTCGCAATCTAATCTAGTCTCGATCTTTGGAGTCTATGAGGCTCACCAAAGGTTGAACCAAAATAGAGATGTAATTGCTGCTCGTATTACTGATGCAACGACGTTTTTAGAATTCCTTAAGGAAAGTCTTGCTACTGATCTCAATCGACGTGATGAATTTCTATCACAACTGAATAATATTACTCGGCTGCTGCATGAGCTTTCTTGCTTAGTTGCTGATTTCTAGATTTCTAGATTCCTAAATTGGAGGGATCATTTGCCCTTGCTTCTGACCGGTACAAGCGCGGTAGCATCTTGTAACATCACGTTATAATCACCGCAACCGCAACTACTAATCCAGTATTGCCAGACAACTGGCTTTTGCCCTCCAACGATGACATTAGCGACTCCGGAAGCTAGATGAGCCCTTACTCCGATGAGCGTATTGCACTTTGTATTACAAGGAGGACAAATCGATGCCACACAGGTTTGGAAACCGGTTAGCCATAAAACAAAATCAAGTGAAGGCCGGAAGTTTTGTCCGAAGAAGCTCGTCCAGATGCGTGGACTGACATACACACCAGGCCATATTTTTGATTGTGTTAGTGCGAAAGATTCTTGTAAGAAGCCCTCAAGGACATCCTGATTGGGTTTGTAGTTTCCATTTTGCCATCCTCCACAGCCTGGCTCGATATCTGCAAAGATAGTCAGCCCTCCAATATTAGCTGCGTGAGGACCTGTATGACGTGCGTTAAATGCACAGAACGCTTGCTGTTGTCCCCAGCTAAATGCAGATAAATTGTCAGGCTTACTGCTTGGCCCCACGAGAACCCAATATCCATAAGTGCGATAATAGCCGGCCGCACGCGCTGCATTGATGTTGAAGAAATAGCCATCACCTTTTGGTTGCGTCCCATATCCCATACGGCCAATATAGAAATTCTGTGGTATGCCGTATCCGCTCTGGGTATTGCTATCGGTTCCCCACCAGGTTGGTCTAGGTAAGGTCTGCTTGGCTAATGCCTGCTGTGCTTGCTCTGCAAATTCTATCACCGAGACTCCCGTTATACCCGCAGCGGCTGCTAACTTTAGTAGATCTCGACGTGTAAACGTCTTTTCGTCAGCTTGGAAGGAGGACTCGTCAACAGTTTGACAGATTGCTGCTGGTGTAGCTCCAAGTTGTTTTGCAAGTTTGAAATATTTCGTTGCACACTCGATGCAGCCCTGCTGGGCTTTTTTTATACCCATTTTGATAGCATCGACGCGGATCAATTGCGGGTCGCGTTGACGTTGCATTTTTCAACTATGCTCCTTTAACTATATTAACCTCTGCTTTTAAGATACTCTTCCAATAAAAGAGAGTAGTAGTTTTATGTATAGGGGTAGACATCACAAAAATTTGGTGTGTGCAAATTGCAAATTGTTAGACACTTTTCCTATAGCTGTGGTACAATGTAATTTACTAATTTGCTGGTCTTAATGGCTGTTGCTGATATTCTCTACCACTATTAGCAGAACACGTCCTTTCGAGCGCGTTGATCAAGGAGTTTTTATGCCATCACAAGGGTACATACGTTTTCCCAATATTTATCGGGATCATATCATATTTGTAGCTGAGGATGACCTTTGGCTCGTATCGAGTGAGGGAGGGCGAGCTGAACGCCTGACTGCGGGGGTGGGAGAAGTAAGATATCCCCATTTCTCGCCAGATGGTGAGCAATTGGCATTTGTGGGGCGTGAAGAGGGCCCAAGCGAAGTCTATGTCATGCCAGCGTTGGGAGGGCTTGCACAGCGTCTGACGTTTCAGGCGGGCAATTGCCGCGTCTTGGGTTGGACACCTTCCGGTGAAGAAATCCTTTATGCCAGCAATTGTAACCAGTTTGTTTCTCGCTTTGATGTCATCTATGCAGTTAAACCCACTGGTGCTATGCCACGTTTGCTTCCCTATGGTATGGCCAATGCTATTTCATATGGCCCGAATGGTGGTGTTGTGATTGGGCGCAATATCAATGTTCGGGAGTTTTCGCATTGGAAGCGTTACCGTGGAGGTACTACAGGCCATCTCTGGTGTGATGTCAATGGCGAAGGAAATTTTCAGCGCCTATTACAACTACAGGGCAATATTGCTGATCCCTGTTGGGTGGGCGAGCGTATCTATTTTCTTTCCGACCATGATGGCATAGGCAATCTTTATTCCTGTACACCTCAGGGTGAGGATTTGCGCCAGCATACGTTCCATACGGAGTTTTATGCTCGCCACCTTTCAACTGATGGGCAACGCTTTGTGTATCACTCGGCTGCTGATCTCTATCTCTTCGATCCACAGGCTGAAATCCTGCGTCACCTTGAAGTAGAACTGCCCAGTATACGAAGACAGCGTAGCCGAAAGTTTGTATCTGCTAGTGCGTTTCTTGATACCTATGCGTTGCATCCGCAGGGATATGCGGTAGCACTGACCACGCGTGGCAAAGCCTTCACGATGGGTAACTGGGAGGGACCGGTTCTACAACATGGCGAGCCAGATGGTGTCCGCTACCGTTTTCTGGAATGGTTGAACGATGGCAAGCGTCTGGTTGCCGTGAATGATGCTGCGGGACGGGAGGAGTTGATTGTTTTTCATCCTGAAACCGCTGCCGAACCAACGAAGTTCTCAGATATTGAGTTTGGACGTGCCATTGATCTGGCCGTTTCACCAACTGATGATATGGTTGCGATTACGAACCATCGCAATGAATTAATCGTCGTAGACTTGGAGGCAGCAACCTCACGAGTTGTGGACCGTAGCGAAGCCAATCGCATTCGTGGTATTGCTTGGTCTCCTGATGGGCGTTGGCTTGCATATGGCTTTGCTACTTCTTCACGTAAGACGGCCATTAAGCTTTGTAATGTCGAGACGGGTGAAACATATCAGGTGACCGAGCCGATACTGCATGATATTCGGCCATCTTTCGATCCTGGAGGCAAGTATCTCTACTTCCTGGGCTATCGTATCTTTCATCCTACGTATGACCAATTGCACTTCGACTTAGGTTTTCCTCGTGGTATAAAGCCGTATGCAATTTTGCTACGTCGTGATCTGCGATCTCCTTTTATTCCTGAGCCCAAAGTTCCTGAAGAGAAAGGTAAGGACAAAGAAGAAGACAAGGAGAAAGAGGATACTTCTGATAACAGCCATCATGAAGACACTGATCGAGCAAAATATGATGGTGAACGGGAAGAGGATAAGCAAGATGACAGTCAGAAAGATCAGGGAAAGAAAAGGCCTACACCAATTGTTATCGATCTAGAGGGCATTAGTGAGCGTGTCTTACCTTTTCCGGTGTCTGAGGGACGCTATCGTCTGATACGTGGAGCGAAAGGTCGGGTATTCTTCCTCTCATTCCCTGCTGAAGGATATGATGACGATTCTTCTTCGCCTGGTACCCTTGAGTATTATGAATTTGAGTCATATAAAACTGAACGTTTTGTAGATGGTGTCAATACTTTTAAGCTCTCACGAGATAACAAAACATTGATCTATCGCCAGCGTCAGCGGTTGCGTGTTCTCAAGGCGGGCGAGAAAGCGCCTAAAGCGGATAGTAGCGATCGTCCTGGACGCGAGAGCGGTTGGCTAGATCTGTCTCGTGTGAAGGTATCGGTGCAACCTGCGGCTGAGTGGAAGCAGATGTTTGCTGAGGCTTGGCGTCTGCAACGTGAACATTTCTGGGATGAAGATATGTCGGGTGTGGACTGGGATGCGGTTTATGCGCAGTACGCTCCGTTGGTTGAACGTGTCAGTTCACGGTCTGAACTCTCAGATCTGCTGTGGGAAATGCATGGCGAACTAGGAACCTCTCATGCCTATGAGTGGGGTGGTGAATATCGTCAAGGGCCTCATTATCGCCAAGGCTTTCTGGGTGTAGATTGGGATTATGATAGTGAACATGATCGCTATCGTATTGCCAAGATTATCAAAGGTGATCCCTCCGATAGCCATGCTACTTCTCCGCTTACTAGTCCAGGGCTAGATATAGCTGTTGGTGATGCGGTGCTGGCAATTAATGGCCAGCGTGTGGAAGCGAAGCGTAGCCCACAAGAATTACTAGTCAATCAAGCTGGAAATGAAGTTCAGTTGACTATTGAAGATGGTGAGACAAAAGAGACACGTGTGGTGGTTGTCAAGGCGCTGGGTAGTGAAATGCCTGTTCGCTACCGTGATTGGGTAGAGAATAATCGTCGCTATGTGCATGAGAAGTCGCAAAATCGTGTTGGCTATATCCACATTCCTGATATGGGGAAGAGCGGCTATGCAGAGTTTCACCGGAGCTATCTCTCCGAATATGATTATCCGGCTCTGCTGATAGATGTGCGCTGGAATGGTGGAGGAAATGTTTCAGGCTTACTGCTCGAGAAGTTAGCCCGCCGCCGTATTGGCTACGACTTTTCTCGTTGGTTCTTACCCAATCCTTATCCAGAGGAATCTCCTCGTGGTCCAATGGTGGCCTTAACCAACGAACATGCTGGTTCGGATGGGGATATCTTTTGTCATAGCTTTAAACTGATGGGGTTGGGTCCATTGATTGGGAAGCGTACTTGGGGAGGTGTTATTGGTATCAGTCCGAGTCATAGGTTGGTTGATGGAACGACGACAACCCAGCCGGAATATTCTTTCTGGTTTAAGGATGTGGGTTGGAATGTCGAGAACTATGGAACTGATCCCGATATTGAAGTTGATATTGCTCCCCAGGATTATGCCAAGGGTGTTGATCCGCAGCTTGAACGAGCCTTGGCAGAAGCTTTGCGTTTAGTAGAAGAGACTCCAAGTTTTGAGC
>CBJMBI010000049.1:0-13512 GCA_966427955.1 uncultured Ktedonobacterales bacterium | reverse complement strand
CCTGATATTCATTGCTGGGATCAGAGTCAGCGACGACGCCACCGCCTGCTTGAATGTAAGCACGACCATTCTTAATGACCATAGTGCGCAGAGCAATGGCAGTCTCTTGGTTACCAGAGTGGCTGAAGTATCCAACGGCACCTGCATAGACTCCACGCTGTTCCCTCTCCAGTTCACTGATAATTTCCATGGCGCGAATCTTGGGGGCTCCTGAGACAGTACCGGCTGGAAAACCAGCTCGTAGCGCATCAAACGGAGAAACATCTTTGCGTAACTGTCCCGAAACGTTAGTCACGAGGTGCATTACATGGGAATAGCGTTCGATAGTCATGAAATCTTCGACTTTAATCGTGCCGATTTCACAAACTCGTCCAACATCATTGCGTGCCAGATCAAGCAACATCACATGTTCGGCGCATTCCTTAGGATCATTTTTCAGATCTTCTTCCAATTGTTCATCACTCTGTTTATCGAAGCCGCGTGGGCGGGTACCAGCGATTGGACGGATGGTGACTTCATTGTCCTCATAGCGCACCAGTAGCTCTGGTGATGCTCCCACGATGTGGAAATCGGCAAGATCCAGAAAGAACATGTAGGGTGATGGGTTGATGGCACGCAGTGCTCGGTAGACTGTGAATGGTGAGGCATTCACATGGCGGCTCAGGCGCTGTGATGGGACAACCTGAAAAATGTCGCCAGCTTTGATGTATTCAATGGAACGCCGCACCATCTCCTCGAATTCTTCCCTTGTGCGATTTGATCGGATCTGTAAAGCCTCTGGATCATGAATAGGTGTTGGCTCTTGGGGTAAGCGGATGGGCTGGCTCAAGCGTTGCTCGACATCGTCGATAATCGCGAGACCTCGCTGGTATTCTGCTGCAAGGTCTGGTGCATCGAGATGCAGATGAGTAACAACACGGACGCGATGTTTGACGTGATCGAAGACAAGGACCGTTTCGGTAAAACTAAAGACCGCCAGGGGCAAATCCAGCTCATTCTGCTTAGGAAGCGGCAAGCGCTCAAAGCGTGTGACAGTGTCATATGCCAGATAGCCAACGGCACCACCATGAAATGTTGGGAGCTGGTCGTGCGATGTACGATCTGGACGTACCAGACGATACTGACTCAGTTCGGCCTCAATCAACTCAAGCGGATCATAGCAGGTGACCTCCTCGATGTGGGGATCATTCGCTTGATTGTGCTGGCGATCCATATGGAGTATGCTGGCCGTATCTCCGCGCTGAATAATAACCATATAAGGATTGATGCCAATAAACGAGTAGCGTTTCACATGCTCGCCCCCAGAGACGCTCTCTAAGAGAAAGCTATATGGTTGTCTGGCGGTCTTGCAGTATGCTGAGACTGGAGTTTCCATATCAGCGAGAATATCGCGGTAAAGTGGCAGAAGAGGATGCTGGGCACGTTGCTTTTCGGTGCTTGCAGTAGAAGCGCTCATTTCCTCATCGCGAATTTGCTGAATTTCTTCAAATGTTGGATAATACATCTTTTTATCCTAATTGTGGTAGCGGACGCGATAAATCGGGTCCCTACACTTCAGGCAATAAATTGCCAATAGCTCGTACTTTTTACAAAACGCTTAGATGGTGTTATCCAAGTCCAATGACCTGCTTTGCCCGCTGAACGGTAGCCTCTGCAATTGGACGAACCTCATCTGCACCTTGTTTGAGAATACCATCTAATGTTGGTGGATCGCTAATCAATTCGTTATAGCGTTGCTGAATGGGAGTCAGTGCCTCGACTAGGCGCTCGGTTAACGCAGCTTTAAAGTCCCCATAGCCTTTACCGGCAAACTCTTGCTCAATTTCCTGCTGAGATTGTCCTGTGAGTGTCTGATAGATGGTGAGCAGGTTGGTAATACCTGGTCGTTCTGGATCAAAGGTGACTAAGCGCAGTGAATCTGTCGTTGCTCGTCCAATTTTCTGCTTAATAGTTTTAGGATCGTCCAGCAAATTGATGCGTGAGTTCGGATTAGCTTCACTCTTGCTCATCTTCTTGGTTGGATCATCTAACGACATGATGCGGGCTCCTGTCTCGCGAATCTGCGTTTGTGGGATAGTGAAGACTTCCTGCTTGTAGATGCTGTTGAAACGCATTGCAATGTCGCGGGTCAGTTCCAAGTGTTGGCGTTGATCATCTCCGACTGGAACATAATGGGTTTGGTATAACAGGACATCGCAAGCCATTAGCACTGGATAGCAGTACAGACCTGTAGAAACTGAATCCAGATCGTTCCCTGCCTTGCTCTTGAACTGCGTCATGCGATTGAGCCAGCCCATTGGAGTGAAACAATTCAGTATCCAGCTCAGCTCAGCATGTTGATGAACATGTGACTGAACGAAGAGTTTGCAATAGCGTGTATCCAATCCGCATGCCAAGTATAACGCTGCCAGCTTGCGGGTATTTGTGTGCAGTTCTTTAGGATCAATGGGCAGTGTAATGGCATGTAAATCAACGATGCAAAAAATGTTGTCAAACTCGGTCTGTGCATTGACCCAGTTACGTATAGCTCCTAGATAGTTACCGATGTGAATATTGCCTGTTGGCTGTACACCTGAAAAGACGCGTTTTTTCGCCTGTGGTTTGGGTGCAAGATGTGGCTGTTCATTTACAGCAGGTTTGACTTGGTTATGTGACTCGGTGATCATTACGCTTTTCCTCCAAAACTAGCAATGATGTCCATGTGACCAAAGCTAGAAAAGAGACAATAAAAAAACGCCTCTCGCCTTCAAGGACGAGAAGCGTGAAAGTTCGCTTTCGTGGTACCACCCTGGTTCAGATTCTCTGTCTTGCTATTTGCTGTACACGTGAATGCGCTTGAGCAGAGAACCCCTCTTGCCGGATACGAGTCCTACTATTCTAGGCTGTCTTTTTGCCTATTTTAAGAGTAGCAAACTGATATCCTGTCCTCGATAACGGGGGACGTACCGAAAGAGTCCTACTAGTTCGAGATGACGTCCATCGTCAAGAGAACGTTCGCTCTTTAGCTTACAGGTCCATTCCATAGCAACATTGGTATCGGTTTCCAGCGATCCCGACTCTCTGCAACCGTGTAGAGCTATGTACTCTTCCTGTGCATTGCTTCAAGATGTTATTGTGCTTACTGTTAAGTATAGGGCAGGGATGTGTGTTGTGTCAAGGGTTTGTGAACTTGTGAAGGCTTGTATCTTCTATCGCCTGAATTCACAGTTAGATAACTTTCATCCATTGACGACTGTATTCTTCCTGTTCGGACACCAAGGCGTAGCTATATCCATGAAGACGACAGATCTCAATCCCAGGGCTCCTTAACTTGGAACGAATTTTGTTGATATACTTGCTGATGAGCTTTTTTTCAGCAGAACTTGCCTCCTGCTGAAAGATCTGCTCAGACAGAGTGGTATCTGACACCACTGTTGTGGAAAGTAGCAGGCGGGCTAGATGATACTGAGTAGGACTGAAACGGAGTAAATGGTTATTGATAAGTATCACCTGACTTTCATCATCACATTTGACATTGACCCATTGAAGAAGTGGACAGCCTTCCAGCATGCTGGCTCCCTCCGTTGAAAATCAAAACTGAATATGATGCTAAGGAATTTTTATAGAACTAAAAAGAAAAAGGGCATCTTATTTTTAAGAGTCACAGAGAGCCATGGGAAGTGGTAGGGATCTGAAGTGCATGTTCTGATCTCTTTGCCACTTTGTACAGCTCTGCCTGAAGAGTGAGAAGAGCACGAGATTGGGGAGATGGTGACTATCACAGTTCGTGTCTTTCGGCAGAGTGGCTTGCTCTTCCATAGAAATATTACCTGATCTATTCGAAAAAAGTCAAGAGCAATCTCTCGAGCAAATGGGAGCTTATGAACATTCATGGCTACTCTTCATTTTTGCAGGAGAGACTCTCATGGAGGGACGACGTCACCCAGGACGAGAAAGAGGGAGTTCGCTTTTCAGAAGGGAAGAGGGGGTGAAAAAGTTCCCCAAAAATTGGGATATTTTGTCCCCCTTTTGGGCAGGAAGAGCTGGTATTATTCGAAGTATGAGGAAGCATACAAACAACTTGTGTGCTTTAGATTTAGGAGAACATATTGGAAATTTTCAATCTGAACATGAGGTCTCTGTGATAGCATATGTTTTGTTATGCGCATGCCAACTCGTTCTGGCGGTAGTTTTGCTGGTTGCTGCTATGAGTAAGCTAGCTTATCCACAGCAGTTTATTGCTGCTCTCCGAGCTAGTGTTGCCTCAGCATCGTTTGTTGATCCTATCGCTGTAATAGCAGTTGTCTTTGAAGTAGAACTGGCATCGACTTTGATTTTTAGTACGGCTTGGTCTCTCCCATTGTCTTTTGTTGGAACATTTCTCCTCTTGGGGGCTTTTACTGGTTGGCTTGTCTTGGTATACCGACGAAAGTTACAGGTGCGATGTGGCTGCTTTGGTGCTAGTCATTCTAATGTGAATAAGGGAAGCATTCTTCGTAACCTGATATTAATGGGGATATCTGTGACTGGCTTCTTCTTTGCTCTTTCTACTCCAAGCCTTCTGCCATCCCCTTCGGTAGGGGTACTTGTCGTAGAATTTCTCCTGGCTGTTGGCATCCCTCCCGTCTTGTTGCGGCATCAGCGTAGCACCCATAAGATGAGTTTAGGATTTGACGAAAGTCAATAGGACATACTGTCCTTATGTACTGTTTTCAGTCTACATATATTACGAGGCATACATAAGTGAAAGGAGTTTTTTTACAATTGTAAAACTTTGAAGCCATTTCTCTTTTCGATTTAGCTGCTTATTCTGAGGTCAATAAGATAACTGTTCTTGTTATTAGGGCAAATAGAAAGGAAACCATCATATGTTACATAAAGTTTTAAAGAATATAAAAGTGGATGATAATCCGAGGCATCGTTTTCTTCCACGCAGAGGCTTCTTAGCTGGAATTACAGCCTTCGCTGCAACATTCACCTTGACACCGTTTTCTCCTACTCATGCTGCGCCTTTCTCGTCCCTAAAAGCCCTTGCTCAAGTCAACCGATTGAACGAAAGTGATGCTCAAAAATATATCAGTGCAGTGGTAAGCTCATCTCAGTATCAACAATTCAAACAACAAACACAGAGCCAGTACGCTGGAATTTTCACCTTCCAGGAACAGAATGCTGTAGCGTGGGCTATAACAACATCGCAAAGTACCTCTACTGCTGTTCGCATCCCTATCGATGGAGGAGCAGGTAAGAGTTTCTATATAGCTAACTTCTCGACTGCAAGTATGACTATTGCTGACACCCAAAGTGGTTTGTTTGTTCAGATGCCTAATAAGAATATACATACTATTACAACAGTAAATAGTCAACAAGTGCTTGATGCTATCATAACACCTGAAGGAAATTTTGTGAGTGGAACAGCAATTATACGAGGAAAACAGACAAACCTTGATCGTCAAAGTATAGGAGTGGTTCTTTCTAGTCTCAATGCGGCTTCTCAGACCCCGCTCTGTTGCCTCGAAAATGCCTTGCTCACTTACGGGTTTGCATCAGCCCCTCTTATACTCGATGCTGCTCTCATTTGTACAGCGGTTTGTGTTGGAACATTGGGAGGAGGATGCCTGCCATGTATCGGTGTTGCAATAGGCATTGAATATGCTGGCTTTAAATTCTTGGAGGGACAATGTGACGCGAATCCGAATAGGTATTCGGGAGTTATATCGTGTTAGTACACGCTGAAATCGAAAATCTCTTTTGAGTAAAAGAAAGGATGAATCTATGTTTGACCAATCTCAAGGAAATGGAAAGAAAGTCGAGGAAGTTTCCCAAGAGCGACGTCATCTCTTAAAACGTGGTGGAATACTCGCAGGTATAGCTGCATTTGCATCTGCATTCAGCATTACTCCCTTTGCGCCTGTATATGCGAAGAGGGCTGGGTCCCAACCAAGTCCTTTAAAATACATCCCTTTATCATACAATGATGCTAAACCATATCTAGATACGGTCATAGCATCACCTAATTACCAGACTTTCAAAAATCAGATACAGAGTACATATAAAGGGGTGTTTACTATCCAGGAGCAAAAAGCTTCCGCATTCCGTGTCAATACTACACAAACAACGTTCGTGCAAGTCATCATTCCTGTGGCTGGCGGTGCTGGTCCGCAATTCCCAAGTTTCTACACAGCAACATTCCAATCAGATCCTCACACTATCTCATCGGAATATAGTGGTCTGATGACTCAAAAATCTGCACAAGTTGTGCACATTTCCATCATGGAGTATGGTGGAGTGATGGTCATTGATGCGGATAAGAATGTTACAAGTGGTTCTCTTCAGGGAACTGTGCAGACGCCACAGGGAAGCATCCCTCTAAAAAGCGGGGTGTCTGGTTCTTCTGTGATACTATCGGATCAGGGAACGGACATGGATAGCTGGCTTGCCTGTATGGAAAAATGTGCTAGTGGAAGAGGAGCTAACAGTTCGCTCATAGTGGACTTACTAGCCATCTGTGGAGCCGCTTGTCCAAAAGTAGAACCTATATGCCCTGCTTGTCAAGCTCTTGCAGGCCCTGTTATAGGATTAGCTGCATTTTATGATGTTATATATTGTTTGGGATTCTGTAGTTAGAATCAGTATAAAAATATAAAGTTGATGTGATCAAGTTATAAGGAAAAATTCTTTTCTGAAGAGCACTTCCTCAAAGAGACTGAAAGAGCGAAGCTCTCCATCTCTCAAGAGGAGGTGCTCTCTGACTGAGAAATCTGCAGGAAGCGAGCGATGTGTCAAGAAGAGGATCGCTTTGTGAAAAATTTGCTGAAAAGCCGATGTTCTTTTGGTCTCTTCTCAACATTTGGGGGAAACGTCGCCGATGAGCTTTCGTCAGGGTGCTCCTGTCCTGGATCAGCTAATGGATCTGCCCCGGCTTTTTGAGATGATACTTCTTTTACCCATCTCACAACGATAGTAATCCAGAAGATTATGCCCATACATAACGAGAAGATGCTGAAGTATAAATTGATATCTCTTTCCCCATGTAAAGCACGGAATATTTGACTTATTTCTATAAAAAAACAATAGACAGTAAGAAAGGCGAAAGTCAAGTAGTGACGTAAGCGATACTTCATGTGATATACTCCTTTTTGTGCTAGCAGAAAAACATGTGTTTTGTTAAAAAGCTTGTCCGCTCTGCTGGAAGGGTGGTCCGCTATGAAAGGAGAACCGTCTCTTCCGTGTGAGCAAGGGTCTCTTCTGCCATAGAGACTGCTGGACCATCTTTCCTGCTTTCCCTTATGACGGATGCTCATTTTCAGCGATGGCTTGCCCTTTTCTTCGATGCCTTGCATACTGCCAGGGCCATCCAGTCATTTTGCCTCCAAGCTGTCCTTTCAACAAGCCGAGAGCAATGCCTGCCACAAACAGTAAGCCGGGAAGCTGCATACTTACCAAAAGCATCGTTTGGATATCAGACGGAATATCTCTATTTAAAACTAGAAATCTAATTTGCACAAAGTTTAAGATACCTACAGTTACATACTCTAATGAAAGGATCTGCGTACTGACGAGGGAGCGCAGCATGTCGTCAATGGCAGCTGAGAGGGAAGGCTCACAGTTCGTGCCGACAAGGAGACGTGGAAAAGTAGCAACTTGCCATAACCATGCTTCCGTCACCAGAACTACCAGCATCACGAAACAAGGAACTATCCAGGCAATCCCACTTGATGCTGTCAAGGTGGCCCCATTGATCAATGGAATACTGATCTGCGCTTTCCAATAGGGCATGCTGACTAGAAGGAGCAGAAGCAGATAGAGCAGATTACCAATTGAAAAAAACTGCACAACGAGCGCATGATAATCTGTCAGCCCTCTTGGTCGCAGGTCTGCATACCTCACTCTGTCCAATGACTCTTTTCTCAGACGCCAGAAGCCATAAAGATGACCCAGACTATAACCAAGCAGCAGACTCAGCAGTTGCAGTTCCAACCCTGGTTCTTCTACTAGAGAAACCATACGGATCTGGGAACCAGTTGTGAGCAGCAGTTGGAAGATGCGTAATGTCCCCACCACAGTCATTGCTATTCCAAGACCCACCCAGCCCCACGATGCCAGCATACTCCAGGCGGCATGGATATCCTGGAGCGTTTGCGAGGTCTCATTCTCGGGAAGGGCTATGTTCCATGCCTTGAGCAATTTCTCCCAACGTCTCTGCTGAACTATGCTCAATGACTGGCGTTGTCGCAGAGAACGAATTCCCCAAGCGATAGACACTATTCCTAAGATTGGCCACTGAATAAAAATGAGCCAAAGTGACATCAAAAGACCTCCTTACTTTCAGCTTCTTTCGAAACTCAATTGCATCCTTGAATGAATATCTCTGCTCACTACATATTCTCAGAAACAAATATCCATCAACTGGTCGTCTGCGAAGGAACCTCCAATTGCTGTTGAATTTCCCCATAGATGTCGTCAATGCTCACGTCCAAGACCTTGACGCTCGCGAGGAAGTTGGCCACCAATTGCTTCAATTGGCGGTTTTTTTCCTCTTCTTTTCGTTCTGCGGAACTTTCAGCGACGACAACGCCCCGGCGTGCAGAGATCACAACCAATCCTTCGTGTTCGAGTTCATTATATGCTCGAGCAACAGTATTTGGCACAACTCCCAGATCGCGTGCCAGTTGACGTACAGAAGGCAAGAGCAAACCAGGATGTAACTGATCTGAAATAATTAACGTTCGAATTTGTGCGCTGATTTGCTCATAGGGAGCTATTTTGCTTGCACGATTCAACACAAGCAGTGGCATCATTCTCATCATCTCTTCTCCTCCTGCCCAATTCAACCAACCAATACAGTGGTGAACATTTTTGTCTTCAACTGTCTTATGTAATAAGACAACTGTCTCAAATAAGAGTACACCATGATGAAGAGCTTGTCAAATCAGCTCTCCTTACTAGTCTTTCTCCTTGTCTCTCTTGACGATCTTGAGCCTTACGTCGCTGGTACGATCGAGCATCTTCAACGCCAGATACGGGATTACAGGCCTTAAAACAAACTGTGTTTTTTTCCAAAGAAAGGAGCGGTACTGATGCGCAATGACGGAGAACCCAGTTGGGAGCTTCATCTCGATGAACCATACGTGCTGCTGTTTGCCCTGTATCTACGAGATACTCTTGGTCTGGACTCACAAGGATCTCCTCTCACTCCCCCACTCTTTCCTGCTGTTCCAGTCCACACAGCTTCGATGCCAGAGAAGGAGAAGCTTGCACGCCAATGGAGCGACTGGTGGCAGAAACTGTTAAGCGAATACCTTCGGAACCCCAGAGAGCTGGATAGAAACGAGGGGTACTACTCCCCAGAGTTTGCAGCTCTTGAGCCGACTCCAGAATTACGTCAGTGTGCACAGCTCTGCTGGCGTGAAGCCGCAAAGTGGATCAATGCACGCAGACATGAGCAAATCGTAGAAGCCCAGTTGAACATGTGTCCATCATTCTCTGTTGCGCAAGATGTGATCAGAGAAATCACCCATCAATCAGGCGGGAAGATGAACATCTTTTGTCTGTACATCGTCACTCTGCCTCTCCAAGGGAAATACGCTTGGCTACTGGCAAAAGATCGAGCGATAGTCGGACGTGAGCTTGTGAGAGATCCCGTAGCGTATCGAGCGTGGATCTCTCCCGTCATCACGGCTCTGCTATAATCACACGTTTAGTTCATGTTTCATCTCCTGCGGGCATCAAAGCGTAGCCATATCCATGAAGACGACAGATCTCGAGCCCATGGCTTCTGAACCTGGAGCGGATTTTGTTGATGTACTTGCTTATGAGCTTTTTTTCAGCAGGACCTGCCTCCTGCTGAAAGATCTGCTCAGACAGAGTGATATCTGACACCACTGTTGTGGAAAGTAGTAGACGGGCTAAATGATACTGAGTAGGACTGAAGCGGAGTAAATGGTTATTGATAAGTATCACCTGACTTTCGTCATCATGCTTGACATTGATCCATTGAAGAAGTGGACAGCCTTCCAGCATGCTGGCTCCCTCCGTTGAAAATCAAAACTGAATATGATGCTAAGGTATTTTTTTCTAGAACCGGAAAGAAAAAGAACATCTTGTTTTTAAGAGCTACATAGAGCCATGGAAAATCGAAGTGGGAGGGATCTGAAACGCTTGTTCTGATCTCTTTGCCACTTGATACAGCTCTGCCTGAAGAGTGAGAAGAGCATGAGATTGGGGAGATGGTGACTATCACAGTTGTGTCTTTTGACAGAGTGGCTTGCTCTTCCGTATCTATATTACCTGATCCATTTTAAAAAAGTCAAGGGGAATGCCCAGAGCAAATTAGAGCTTGTGAGCGTTCATGGCATCCTCATTTTAGCAGAAGAGATTCTTCTGGAGAGACGACATCCTCTGGGATGAGAAAGAGGGTGTTCTCTTTTCGGAGGCGGTGAAAAAGTTCCCCAAAAATTGGGATATTTTGTCCCCCTTTTGGGCAGAAAGAGTTGGTATCATTTGAAGTATGAGAGAGCGTACAAACAACTTGTGCGCTTTATGTCATTGAAAGTCAGTACCCATGTCTCCAGAAAAATAACTGAGGAAAAGGTATTTGATATGCTTTTTTAGTTATAAATTTGTATATCAGATAAAATCGTGTATGGAGTGGGGAAAATTTTCTAACCATTGGGCAAGAATCATGTACCTTTAGCAGTGAAAAATGAAGGGAAATGAATCACAATGTTTCGCAGATTTGTCTGTTTCTTTAGTGTACTATCCATACTGGTGGCCTTGTTTGCTACTAGCAGACATACCCAGGTAGTAGCAGCTTCCAACCCCGATCTTGCAGAACTCTCTAAAACTTGTCAGGTCATTGCTGTTGTTAACCTACAGGGGAACATACAGTCCGCTCAATGCGTCAAACAGCGTCAGCAAGGTGACTCTATCAAGGTTCTTGTGCGAGGAGTCGATTGCGAAGGCAATTTCTATGGCTATGCTGAGGAAATTGTGATTTGGAATTACAATTATACTAGTTCCCTCTGTTTCTATGGGGACCAAAGAACGAGCTATCTGGGTGTCAATATCTATCAGGTAAACGAAATAAAAAATGTTGCTGGCACTGCTGGCTGGTTTAGATGGTATCCAGCTGGTACATACCGTGTGCTGTCAGGTAATGGGGGTGACTTTTCTTGGGGAAATGGCAATACAGGTGTTGAAATAACACAATTGTGCATTGGAAGTGCTGTAGGAGGCCAATGCTGAAAATGTATTGCAAGTATTTATTGGAACAGATCTATAAATACTTGCCTTCTTGTTTGTCAAACTCTTTGTGACTACAGGAGAACTACTTATGATTCGCAAAATGCTAACTCTTCTTGAGGTCTTAATCCTCTCGGCCAATTTCTTATTCGCCAGTAGCAGTACCTACGCAGCAACTTTTTCCAATCCTTCTGTGGATTTGTCTACTCTGCAACAGACATGTAGTATTATTCAAGTTAACTTACATGGAAATGCTCATACCATCAACTGTCGCCAAGCAAAGAGCAGTTCGAAGATAGCTCTTCAGATTAGTAGAGATACCTACTGTAATACTCCTGGTGACAATATGAATGTTTTCAATGACAATTGGACTGCCCTCCTTTGCTTTTACGGGACAGGTTATATGGGAGTGACAATTTACAACGTCAATGAGGTTGATGACATTCCAGGTGACCAGACTAATATCCCATATCCAGATTGGTTTAGAGCTTATCCAAGCACTGGGGGAGAATACGTCGAGCAGAAGCCTGGCGACAAATCGACTTTTGGGTCTACTGGTGTATTAGTAACACAGCTGTGTATTGGGAGTAATGTTGGTGGTCACTGCTAAATAACAATAGGGAGTCAGTGCAGCTAAGCCTGAGTTTAAATGCACTGACTCCTCCCTAATTCGCCAGAGAAAATCTGTTGGTATAGAACACATGGGACAGATGATTATCCGGAGTTCTATGCGAGGAAGGTGCAGGCTATGGACAGGCTCTCATAGAGGACTATCAACCATCAGATTATTTGAGTGCAAATCTAGCTTGATAATCCTGTGAAGGATTTTGTATAGTATTGTATCAGAGCTTTTTGATCGGTGAATGGAACTGACCCACAAACCTTGCTGGGTTGACTGATCGTATCAATTAGGAGAACTCCTACAGAAGTGTTGGACATACTTAAGGTCTCTTTAGACCTACCTGAGGGAAGGTAAGGAAATGCACTTCTCATTGAAAAATCCGCGTACAATTGCCATTGTCTTCATCTCAGTGCTCACAATTGTCACTTGTTGTATGTCTTTGTGGGGAACGTTTGCTAATGTGGGAATTATCCCTCCATATGAACAGGAAGTAGGATGGATTGGACATATCGGCTATAAGATTGCATTATACAGTACTTCTGTTCTTTTACTATTTCTAATAGTAATGAATGTATCTTTTGCAGTAACATGGGTAAGAAAGACTCTTGCAGCACAGCAGCGGGGTGCTTTATTGCTGGCGGCCATTTGCTTCATCCTCTCTTTGCTCATTGGATTAGTTGTTTTGCTGGCGCAAGATTCCTTTAGCGTCACTCCTACCTCTCTCTTTTTCCTGTTTCAAGAACTGGTAGAAGTGGGATTACTTGCAGGATATCTCTTAACTGCCGCCGCTAAAATCAGAGAAGTTCTGGTTACCTCTCAGAAACATCTGCTCTTCCTGATTTTTGTCTCATGCCTAATGATTATGGTTCCAACAATTTTACATCTCTATTACTTTTATATCTACACATATGGAAAAATACCATCTTTTAGAATTTATGCTGGTCCTTTACTCTGGGGGGATTTCTTAGGCGCTTTTTGGGATACCCAGGCTCCTTTTGCAGCCCTCGCAACGCTCTGCTTGATCGCTGCGAGTAGCAAGGTGAGTAGACAACTATTACGTGATGCGTTTCTTCCCACAATTCTTATTACACTTACATCAGTAGTCTTTCTCATTGCCTCTCTTTCATGGACTTTGAGTGCTTGGTTAGGGGGACCGCTAATAACGGAACGATGGAGAGGACCACTGGGGATAGTCACTGTTCTTCTAGTCCTCGCGACAGGTGTTTTACTTACCGTGGTTAGGCAGGGCTTTCGGGTACTCACTCATTCGGATGGACCAGTGGAGGAGGGAGTTCAGCCGCTTCCAGCTCAGTCACAGAAACAATATTAATTGACTGAAGAATATTATCAAAACATGTTATGCCAGATACTGCATTCTTGTAAAAAGCCAAAGACGAGCTAGGTGATCCTGAGTAGGACTGGAAAGTATTGATAAGTATCACCTACTCTAACGAATACCTTCTTGTTGGATCCTTTCCCAAAAAATACGTTGTAGCAAAGTAGAAAATCTCATATGAGCAAGCTCGAAGGAACCGCTTCTGTCTTCTGAGAGGAGAAAACAATGCTTTTTCAAAGCATAATGAATGTTTTACCATTTATGCTGGTCTTTGCGGCTTTATTCTGGATTTGGATGATCTACGATTGTGTGACCCATGAGCCGCCTTCAGAAA
>CBJMBI010000048.1:0-13546 GCA_966427955.1 uncultured Ktedonobacterales bacterium | reverse complement strand
TGAGATCCTCTTTGGTTGCCATACTTTTGAGATCCTCTTTGGTTGCTACAGTTTCAAGCGTTGCAGTGTGCGTTTGGCCTATACTGATGAGCTGACCTAATAGTTCAGCATGAGCCTCCTGCTTTTGTTCAATGCATTCAAGGCGTTGGCTATGATTTTCAAGATATCCTTTTATCTCGCTATGGTTTGCCTTAACCACTCTGACGTCAGCTCTCACACCTTCCATTTGAGTCTTGACGGTGTTAACGCTATCTTGGATTTCGTCGAGTCTTCTGAATATGCTGCCTGAGTCAATCTCGAGCTGTGTAAATTTGATAGGCGTGATATAGCGTTCCACATCTCTGAGACGCCTCTCAATTTCAGCTTGCCTCTCTTCAATTTGCCTGATCCGGTCTTCTGATGGCTGATTCATGCCTGATAGTCCTTTCAAATATAGTTACAGTGTGCCTGAAAAGCTCACATCTGTCAATGCCCTGCCTCAAGCACTCAAGCACGTAGCGAACACGTCAAAAAGGGAACTTGACCAGAAACTTTTTGTCTTTATTATAAAGTTGCAATATACATATTACAATATATATATTAAAACGTCAATAAAAAATTTGTCTATGAAAACCCCTTTGGTCTGGTTACTAGCTGTTGCCCTTTTGATCTCAAGGGCATTGAACAGCTTTGATCAGGGAATCTGATACTTCTAGTACATCCGTACAGATCCTTGTCAATTGCTGAGATCCAAGCCATACTGTAAAGTGAGGCACAAGCCTTTTGTGTTTTTTTCTACCATCAATTTTGCATGCTATTAACCCTCTCATTACTAAATGGTGCAGGGATGGAGAGTATTTCATGGGGACGGATTTTGCTCATTTACATGTTCATACTGAATATTCATTATTAGATGGCTTTAGCCGCATAAAAAAATTGGTGCAACAGACAAAAGATCTGGGGATGAAGCACTTGGCCATCACCGATCATGGGGCGATGTATGGCGCGATCGAGTTCTATAAGGCCTGCAAGACAGGAGGGATTAATCCCATCATTGGCATCGAAGCCTATTTGACTAAAGAGATGAAAGATCATTCAAAGCGCTTCAGTGATGACTATGATCATCTCTTGCTCCTGGCGAAAAATAATACTGGCTACTATAATTTGCTCAAGTTAACAACTATTGCTAATACTGAGGGCTATCACCTGCGACCTCGTATCGATAAGGCTGTACTGGAAAAGCATGCTGAGGGTTTAATTGTGACTTCTGGCTGCCTTTCTGCTGAAATCCCTAAGTTACTGTTAGCTGAAAAGCAGGAAGAGGCCTATAAGACTGCTCGTTGGTACCAGGATGTGTTTGGTGAGGAGAATTTCTATCTCGAAATCCAAGAGCACCATGGGGTCTGGGAAGACGGTCGCCCTTCGGAACAGGGCAAGCTGAATCCCCTGCTCTACCAGATGCATAAGGATCTGCATATCCCTATGGTAGCAACCAATGATCTGCACTATATCAGGGCTCAGGATGCACGCTCACATGATGTGCTTCTCTGCGTCCAGACGGGCAAGCAGCTTGATTCTCCTAAAAGGATGCGCTTCGATAGTGAGCACTATTATTTGAAGAGCCCTCAAGAAATGGCTAACCTCTTCCCAGAATTGCCCGATGCTCTACTTAATAGCGTCCGTATCGCCGAGCAATGTTCAGTTGATCCGCTGGCCTACACAGCCAAATTACCTAACTATACCATTCCTTCTGAGTTCAGAACGCAGGACGAGTATCTCTATCATCTCTGCCTATTGGGCGTTAAAGAGCGCTTCGGCGAGATGACTGATCCAATCAAAAAGCAGCTTGACTATGAGTTTAGTCTCATTGTGCAAAAGGGGTTTGTGCCGTACTTCTTGATTGAGTGGGATTTTGTCAATTATGCTCGTACTCATGGCATCCGTTGTTCTGCTAGAGGTTCGGCTGCTGGCAGCTTGCTCGCTTATTCATTGGGGATTACGAATGTCGATCCCTTGCGCTACCAGTTGCTCTTCGAGCGTTTCCTCAATCCCGAACGAGCAGATATGCCTGATATTGATATGGATTTCCCCGATGATCGTCGTGAAGAGGTCATCGATTATGTCTCACAGAAGTATGGTCCTGAGTGTGTCGCGCAGATGGCCACTTTTATGACAATGGCGGCCAAGAACTCCGTCAAGGACGTTGCTCGTGTGATGGGCTTGCAGGAACTTGGTGATCGCATTACACGTCTCATTCCATCTGGACCAAAAGTTACTCTACAAGGTTCGCTCGATGGTGTAAAAGAGCTGAATGATTTGTATAAAGAGAACAGTCAAGCGCGTGAGTTGATTGATCAGGCACTGGCATTAGAAGGGGCTGTACGTGGCACAGGCGTTCATGCAGCAGGCGTGCTGATTGCCAACGAGTCGCTGGATCACTTTGTTCCGTTGCAGTTGCGAGATCCCAAAGATCCTACTAAGGGGCGTGTAACGCAATATGAGCAGGCACACCTGGAAGAACTGGGGCTGATCAAATTTGACTTTCTGGGTCTCTCCAACTTGACTATCCTGGATAATACCATCAAGTTCATTAAAGCGGCACGCGGGGAAGATGTTGTATTGGAGAAGGTTCCGCTTGATCCTGTGCCTGGACAAGATGAACAGAATGCGAAGCGTCAAAAGGCCTTTGACTTACTTGCTAGTGGTGAGACCACTGGTATCTTCCAGTTAGAAGGTGCCAAGATGCGTGAGTATGTCAAGCAGCTGAGGCCAACTTGCGTTGAGGATGTGACCGCTATGGTGGCATTATATCGCCCCGGTCCGATGGATAGTATTCCTGATTTCATCGATGCCAAGCATGGCCGTAAGAAAGTCGTATACTTGGACCCACGCCTAGAACAGTGGCTTGCTGAATCCTATGGTGTGATCGTCTATCAGGACCAAGTGTTACTCATCGCGGTGAACTTGGCCGGCTTCTCCTGGGGTAAGGTCAACAAGTTCCGTAAGGCTCTCAGTAAAAAGTTGATGGCTGAAGTAGAAGGTTATAAGAGCGACTTTATCAAAGGTTGTGTTGCTAATGGCGTTAAGCAAGAGGTTGCCGAGCAGCTCTTCACCTTGATTTTACCGTTCGGTGGCTATGGTTTTAATAAGGCCCATGCTGCTAGTTATGCCGTTGTGGCTTTCTATTGTGCCTATCTCAAGGCTAATTACTCTGCAGAATTCATGGCGGCTACCATGACAGCTGAAGCTGCTGATGCCAAGAAGATTGCGGGTGCGATTGCTGAGTGTAAGCGTATAGGCGTTGAGGTACTGGGTCCAGATGTAAATAAGAGCGACCAGGGCTTTACTGTAGAAAATGGCGCTGTACGTTTCGGATTGCTGGCTATTAAAGGGGTTGGTGAAGGTCCGATTGGCGAAATCTTACGTGCTCGGCAGGGTGGACCTTTCAAGTCGCTAGCGGACTTCTGTACGCGCACTGATCCCAGAGTTGTAGGCAAGAGTGTTATCGAAACGTTGGTCAAAGCTGGTGCAATGGATTCGCTGGCAGGTCCTAACAAGCGTCACCAGTTGCTATCTTCCATCGAGCGTGCTATGCAGTTTGGCAAGAGCGAGCGTGAGGCTAAAGCCAGTGGTATGCTTAGCCTCTTTGGCGACCTTGAGGAAGTTGGCAATGCTCTAGAGTTCAAGCTCAATGAAAAGGCTGAGGAGATTTCGCGCAAGCAATTGCTAGCTTGGGAAAAAGATCTGATCGGTGTCTATATTACTACGCATCCTCTCGCCTATCTGACCGACCTCCTCAAAGATGAAGTCAAGCATACCGTAGCTGAAATTACGGAAGAACTAGATAAGCAAAAAGTAGTTATAGGTGGAACGATTAAGGAGGCAAGGCGTATTACCACTAAAAAGGGTGATACAATGTGTATCGTTCAAGTAGAGGATATAACTGGTACTATCGGTGTGACAGTTTTTCCGAGGGTCTACGAGGAGACTGCAGAACTATGGGTTGAGGATACTGTTGTGATTGTCCATGGCGAGGTGCAGGTACGCCATGACGAGCCTGGAATTCTCTGTAACAAAGTCAAGCCTGTCAAGGCCGTTGAAGAGGAGATGAATCGTAAACGCTATCTGGTCTGGCTCAAGCTAGAGAGGAGTGGTGATGATGATATCTCGGTCTCTAATGATGTGATGAAAGTGCAGGAAATCTATCGTCATCTCACTGAACGGCCAGGCCGCGATCATTATGAGATTGTCATCTCTAACGGTGAGTGGGAGGCAAGACTCACCCCTAATAACAATACCATGCACTATACCGCTGAACTACGTGCCAAGCTGGAGTCTGTTTTGGGTACAGGCATGGTTGAAGTGCAGGAACTTGATGGTCTGATGGTCTAAGGACTGCTCTTTAACTATGATCCGAGTGCATGGGCGAATCTGTTGGTGGTGTAGGAGCTGCTTCACCACAAATGCTGCAGAAGCGTGCACTAGGACGATTCATATGTCCACAGGGCCAGATCTTGAACACCAGAGTATTGGATGAGGGTGCTACATCCTGCGATGGCGAGTCGGACTGGGTTGCTGATAACTCTGAAAGTGGTCTGCTCTCGCTACTCTGTCTTGTTTGTTCTCCAGCAGGTGCAACAGCACCTGTTGGATCTCCTCTTTGTCCTATAGGCGTTGCCGAGCTACCCTTTTTGGGGCGTCGAACAATCACTGCAAAGAGCAGAGCGATCAAAACTAGTAATAAGATGATTGCGCCACCAGTTAACGCTAGTGCAGAGAGAAAGGATGTTGGTATAGCTACAGGTATTTTGCTGCGAGGCTGATGCTTCTGCACACTTGCCGTTGCTGACGGTGTTGCCACTGTAGGGGTTGCTAACTCACGCTGTACTTGCTCCTGGACATAGTTCAGGTAAGGTTGTGCTGCTTTAAAATTAGGATAGTTCAATTCAAGTTGATTAAAGTCGTCCTGCGCTTTTTGCCAGTGATTGGGAGTAGTTGAGGTGTAATCCTGAAAACTTTGGTTCCAAAGCTGCTGGAACTGTCCCGGTGTGGTATCCAGGTTAAGACTATTGATCATGGCATGTTCATTCTTATTCTCTTGTGAGAGACTAGTACCAGTTGAACCACTTGATGAAGAGATAAGGCCAATAATATTCCCCTGACTGTCCACTGCGAGACCACTATTATGGTGATTATTCTCAAGAGTGTTGTCTGCCAGAGTTACCGGTGTGGCTATCCCGTTTGTTTGTTGTGAACCAAGAGAAGTCGTATCTACAGAGAGCGTGAGAAAATCATTTGGCTGCTGGCTCATGTCAGCATTGCCTGAAAAACCAATAATGGTGATAGAACCCTGGTCGTGGATATTTGAGGAATCAGCCAGTTGGACATTCGGTGCGTCGTGCATCGGCACATGTACTACTGCTAGATCCTGTTGATCTGGTGGACTCTCCTTTTTGATTTGGTCAACCTGCCAGGATACTCCTGTAGGCAAGCTTTTCAGATCGGGTCCAGTCAAGGCTCCAGTGTAGCTGGTACTCAAATAAACAATGCTGTTTGGCGAGTCGTATGCTGTAGTGGACGATAGTTGAGCACTGTTGAGCTGCTGGATAACGTCATCTTTTGTAGTTTGAGAAGAACCTTGTTTAGCATTTTGATTGATGTAATTCGCTATGTCCTGTGCCGCAGCACTGTAAAGCATCTGGTCCAGCGTCTTATCTTTTGGCGGGTTAACGACATGATCGTTAGTGAGAATATCGGCTTGGGATGTAATAAATGTGCCTGTTCCTGATATTTGCAGGGGGTAGCTTCCATTATCTTGTTGCGGGAATGTGATCTGAGTCGTAGGGGGAAAATGAACGGTGAGGTGACCTTTGATGGTAGTAATAATGCGCACAACTGCTGGCTCTGCAAGATCGGCTGCACGTACTGCTGGATTAGCAATGTCGCCTCCTGGTGCACTATCTGCGTATACTGTCAAGTTACTGAAGAATAAGGTTGCAATGATCCATAGTATTATGAACACGCCTCGTATCCAATAGGCACATTTGGATCCACATTCCATTCTAACCATATGCACTATCCCGCTCCTAATGTTAAGTGAAGAAGCCCCCAATCCTGTCGAGGCGTTCTCTATAAAAACATACGGCATATTGTGCAAGAGGTTGCACAGCCCGTTGCAATAGTACTGTGTCTTCTTCACCCAAACAGGGTCCAGGCAACCAGGAACTGCTTTGCAGAGGACAATTCTGGGCTTAGAGTGACGGAGCATGGTAGCTAGAGCAGGAAACGTCAGAGTTCCTCACCCAGCAAGCCGAGTTCTTTTGCTCGCTTTACAGCTTGTATTCGGTTCTTCACTGTAAGTTTAGAGAAAATTTGGCTTACATGGCGTTTAACTGTATCAACGACAATTGATAATTCTTGGGCAATCTCTTGATTAGATGCACCGTTTGCCAACAATTGGAGGACATCTAATTCTCGGTCACTTAAGGGGTCTAAGAGCGGTTGGACTTTAGTCTGCTCGATTACTTGTTTAGTCTCAGGCATACCCATGGTGTTTTTGGCTTTTGGTTGTGTTTTAACTGCTTCACCTCTTTTAGGTTGAGATGGACCTGCTGTACTTTGGAGGGGAAAAGCTGCGAGTAGCGTATCAAGATACGGAGTTGGTCCAGCTTTGCGTTGTTCTTGGCGTAGGCGAGAGAGCAGCACAGCCATTGTGGCTCCTTCATCGACGAAGATGCGAATGTAGTTCTCTGGCTCAGCCAAATGGACAGCCTCAGAGAGGACAGAAAGCGCTAGTGTCTCTTGCTTATCCATCTGGTAGGCTAGTGCTTGCAAAAGGCGAACCTCTATGACATGCATCCAGCGCTGAGCTGTAGTCGCTCTGACCAGTACAGGTTCCAGTCGCTCTAGAGCCAAGGTTGGCTGATCTTTTGCTAAGAGAATACGGGCACAGGCTACCTCTTCCCGCTCACGAGCAAATGAAGTGCTACGCCGCCCTTCTAACTCTAGCCGTTCGATCCAACGGAAAGCCTGATTTAGTTCTCCACAGGCTAACCAGAGCCTGACTTGGTCGACTGTAGTGAATAGGGAACGTGCATGAAGCAACGTAGTCTGGTTCATACTCCTACCAAGTTTTTCAAACTCTTGGAGGGCACCACGCGCGGCATCATATTCTCCACGTGACAGGAAGATACGTGCCAGCACCGCATACTGATAGAGTGAAAATGCAAGCGATAGGGTTGACGCATTCTGTCTGCATAGTGCAATAGCTTCTTCTGCCAGGGAAAGCGCTGCATCAAGCTGATTCCACTCGCGCAGTATCTCCGCTTGAAAGAGCGCAGGGTAACCCGCCTCAGACAAGCCTTGCTGCTTCATCTGATTTCCCTGCAGCATTGCTTGCTGGCTCAACTGTTGCGCTTTGTGCAGTTGTCCTGTTCCTATCATATACATGATAGTGATGCTCTGGAGAACGATTCCAAGATGGGGCTGCCCTGTAGTTAGGGCGAGACTGCTCGCTTGCAGTCCACTCTGGATGGCTCCTGCTGCATCATTGAGAGAAGAAAGATAAGAAGCTTGCATCCGGGCAAAGGAGACTTGTGCATGAGCTATGAAATTATTGGCTGAGAGCAAGCTCTCGGCTTGCTGACAAAGTGAAAGTGCTATCTGCCCATCTTCTTCTTGACAGCTCCTGAGCATAGCACGGAAAGCCAAAACCTCTCCAAGCAGATTCTTCTGTTCCTGCAGTTCTTTTGGATCAAGCATTGGCTGCGAGGCATCCTGGTTGGTCTGCACAGTAAACGAAGCAGTCAGTCTGGCTTCAGCCGCATCAAGCCACGCTTCCAGGGTTGTTTGTGGAGCTGTGACCCACATGATCTGGGCACAGGCAAGACAAAGGCGTGGTCGCGAACGGATAAAGTCTCTCGGTAACTGTTCCAACCACTTCCAGATCATCTTCACTTTATTCTCACTTACAACCCGAGTAAGCGATTTTAACGGGATACTCTCAATGAACTCAGCAGCTAACTGCCACTGATGAGCATGAAAAGCATGCAAGATAGCCTCGGTGGTGTACCCATGCTCGGCATACCACAGGCTGGCACGATGATGCACAATAGGCAAAAGGTCATTATACATGTATTCCAATTGGTAGCGCAAAGCTTCGGCAAACAAGGAATGATAGCGATACCACTGGCGTTTACTATCAAATGATGTGATAAACAGATTGGCCTGCTCAAGCTGTTTCAGCATCTGCTGACTGTCTTCCCGTTGCGTAACGGCATTACATAGTGAGGCTGTGAGGTTTTCTAGAATACATGTCGAGAGCAGAAACATTTGCACATCTTGTGGCTGTTGGAGGAGCACTTCCTCAGTCAAATAGTCCAAGATGTAGCGTTGATCCCCGCTTATCTCTTCTAGCAAGGTTTCAGCATTGGTTTGATCTGAGAGAGAGAGACTGAGTAATTGCAAGCCTGCCACCCAGCCCTCCAGGCGACTCGTGACTTGTTGGATCTGCTCGTCAGGGAGCTGGAGACCCACTATATTGTGGAGGAAAGCTTTGGTTTCCTCAGCAGTACAGCGCAACTGATCGGTACGCACTTTCAGTACTTGCTGACGTGCCTGTAGTAGGACGAATGGCCAGGGAGGTTCAACACACGTTGCGAGGATTATACGCAACTGAAGAGGAAGATGTTCTACCAGATACAAAAGGGTGGTATGTATATCCTCCTGCGTGATCACGTGATAGTCATCTAGAACCAGCAGGAATTTTTCTGCTCTATCGGCCAGTTGGTTGATAAGTGCTTTCAGGATATACTTGAGTGATAAGAGATCTTGTGACGATTGCAGGTAGTCCAGCAACCCCCTAAAGCAGCGATCTGGGTGCTGCCGATTTAATGCGGAGATGACATAGGTCCAAAAGATCTGTAGGTCGTTGTCTCCCTCATCAAGGGAAACCCAGGCTAGAAGTGGGTTGTTAGGAGGGAGTGTTTTCCTCCAAGAGGCTAGTAAAGTAGTCTTACCAAAGCCAGGGGGAGCAGAGATGAGAGTGAGGGGATACTTGAGACTGGCCTCGAGTAAGGCATTGAGACGAGGACGAGAGATCAGAGGATGAGAAGCAACAGGCACAAGGAATTTGGTAGCCACAAGCTGACCCGGGAAGAGCGCTGGGGCCTTTATGGGAGTCTCTTCTTTTGGCAAGTACCCTTGTCTTCTTTCCAAGTGACTAATCCCTTCCTTATGTGAATATCTGTTCTCCTCTCATTGTAACATAGAAAAGGGCCATTGAAAAGAAAGTGGAAGGCAAGATGCAAACATATTGTTGGTCAATTGTTTGTCCAAATCCATTTCATCCTGAGGGATGGTGGATCAATAAACTACCACTGCTGTACCCCATCCAGTGTGATTATAGAGCCAGGCGGCCTGTTCCTCCTGGAGATTAATACAGCCATGGCTACCATTGCCTGCGAATGCTTGATCGCCACTGGAATCGGCATGAGGAAACTGTGTGCCCGGACCATAGTCGTTGCGCCACCAGGAGTCGTGGATGAAGTAGCCACCTTCGTGGTAAAGCATGGCATAGTGAATAGGTGTGTCAGGATACCAATAAGGCGAGCCTGGAGGATCGCTTGACTTGAAAATTGTGGGTGACAAGCGGGCTTGTATTGACCAGAGACCGGGCAGCGATGGGCGTTCGGGTCGCCCCGATGTTACTAGGAAGGCACGTATCAGCTTGCCATCTTGGTAGAGACGAAGAGCCTGCCCTGCCAGTGAAACAATAATTACTTGTCCGGAAAGCTTGTAGTGTCGGATCAATTGGAGATCGGTCGCATGCACCTGATCGTAAGACGTTTGATCTTTTGAGTCAGTTTCCATGATAGACAGATTAAAGAGGGCATTGTTAGCTTGCTCAATTACTTGCTTAAGATCCTGTATTGTAGTGGCATTGGTAATATCATCACTTAGATCAGATTCGATCCCGTCTGTCAGATAGCTAACATCCAAAGGATAACTGCGACCATTATAGCTATCATAATAGAGATTCGCGTTTCCCCAAGCTGCTGCTTCACTATGCAGTTGCCGGAGCAATTTCTGTGCTTCAATACGCAATAAGGTCATCTGGGCTTGAGTAATATCATCATCCAGGTGGCTAGCAAGGCTCTGGTAGTCAGCAATACTCATGGCACTCTTCGCCATGCTGCTATAGCGTTTCATCTCTTGCTGATATTTCATGGTATCTTGCGCTTGCGCTTGCAGGAGTAGAATCTGCTTCTGCAATGCAGCCAGCTTGGTCGTTAGAGCATAGGGAATGGAGAGAGTCATGGTCACTAGGACTTGCTGATATTGTGCTGACACATCAGTATGCAATTTTTTTACAGCACGTAAGGTTTCAGTACTACCGATCGTTTGGATATCCTGTTGATAGAAACTCTTCAATGGGCCAATTTCCAGATGGAGAGTGTTGGCCTGATCAATAGTCTTTTTCAGCGTTTCCATGTAACTGGTTGTGTCTGCTAGCAGAGATAGCCCTTGGATAGCATCCTGTATCTGGCTACTGATCTTGGCATAATCTTTAGGATACTGTGCCTTTAAGAATGCAGTTTGTGCTCGACCTAATTGTGCAGCAAAGTTCCCGGTGGGTTGATTATGACTCTGGGCTTGCTGCAAAGTTATCTGGAAATCCTCTAGATGTTGTTGGGCTTGTGATCTGGACTGCTTGGTGCTAGCAGTAATCACTTCTTGCAGTTGTAAAGCAAGCAACGAGTAATGCTTAGTAAGATTGTTATAATATGTATCAGCGGACCGGTTGTCGAAAGGATGAAAGGAAGGACTGGAACTACGTAATTGTTCTTCTGTTCGCTGTAGTGGCTGGAGAAGGGTAGCAGGCACGCCTATCTGCTGTGCATATTTGAGTTGCTGATCAAAGCGTGCCTGACTCTGAAGTGCCGTCTGTTGCTCCTGGGTTCCTCTACCGCAAGCACTCATTAGTAGGGTTGTACTGAGAAGGAGAAGTGCTACGATTGCCTGTGCAATGCGTCGGCGAGTCTCTACAGGATGCCACATACCGTCACCTCTTTCCGCTCTTAGTCTTCTGTTTTCGTTTCTCTTTTCTGGCTGCCTTGCCTACTTTCTTCTTACCTCCCGTTTTGGGTGGGGTTGGTAAGCCAGGCATAATAGGGATACCAGCTTCTCCCGCATATTGGCGAGCTATTTTGGCCCAAGGACCCTTGCCGTGACTGAGCTGGCGGATCATACCCCGCATCTCACCAAACTGTTCCAATAGTTGATTGACTTCTTGGATGGTGGTCCCGCTTCCACGAGCTACACGTTTGCGACGGCTCCCATTCATAATATCGGGGTTTTGCCGTTCCTCTTTAGTCATTGAGAGAATGATTGCCTCGATATACTTGAGCTGGTCACTCTCTAATGCTTCTTCTATCTCGGGTGAGGAAGCAAGCTTATTGAAGCCAGGCAACATCTCCATAATCTGACGAAGTGGTCCCAAGCGTTTGATCTGGTGCATGGCTGAAAGAAAATCTTCCAAATCGAACTTGCCCTGTTGCAATTTGGACTGTGCTCTTAACGCCTCTTCCTGATCAATATGCGCCTGGGCTCGTTCGATCAAGGAAATAATGTCTCCCATTCCTAGTATACGCGAGGCCAAGCGATCTGGATAAAAGGGTTCCAATGCGTCAGTTTTTTCGCCTACGCCCATGAATTTGACGGGAACGCCAGTCACCGAGCGAATGGAGAGCGCGGCACCGCCTCTGGCATCACCATCCATTTTCGTTAGGATCATACCGGTCAGTGAAACGGCTCGATGGAAGTCCTCTGCTACGTGTACTGCTTCTTGGCCAGTCATGGCATCGGCGACAAGCAGTACTTCGCGTGGATTAACCCGATTGCGAATATTGATGACTTCATTCATCATCTGCTCGTCGATGTTGAGGCGACCAGCGGTATCTAGAATGATAGCTGTGGCAGCTTGCTGCTGTGCATAGGCCAGTGAATTCACACAAATGGCAACTGGATCGGCTCCCGTTGGTTCTGAATAGACGGGGATACCCAGTTGTTTACCCAACGTTTTGAGCTGGTTGACTGCTGCTGGACGATACATATCTGCCGCGACTAACAGAGGTCGTTGGCCCCGCTTGCGCAAGTAATTTGCCAGTTTACCAGCCGATGTCGTTTTACCAGATCCTTGCAGACCGACAAGCATAATTATGTGGGGAGGAGTCCCATTCAGGTCTAGCTTATTCTTCTCATCTGTCCCCCCGAGCACCTCAACAAGCTCATCATGAACGATCGAAAGCACCTGCTGTGCCGGAGAGAGGCTCCCCATTACATCAGCGCCAATCGCTTTTTCCTTGACACGATCAACAAATTGGCGTGCCACTTTCAGGTTGACATCAGCTTCAATGAGTGCGAGTCGTACTTCACGCAGAGCTGTATTGACATCTTCTTCAGTGAGCTTACCATGTCCACTCAGATCGTTGAAAATGCCTTCTAGACGTTTGGATAAGTTCTCAAACATTGCCATAGAGTGTTGTTTCCTCTCTCCGCTGAATGAAAAAAGATGTTAAATTTGGTCTTCATTATATCATTGTGATGAGCCGGGGGCTATAGACGGGATTCAGTGCTTTGAGATTTCATGGGAGTGCAGGATTGTAAGTTTTGCGCGGGTCTCGGTGACGAGTAGGCTTGAGCTGAGACCCGCGCACCGCTCCAGAGGCTCGTTGAGACGATTTTAGCTTCTCCTTGGGTGCTTTTGGCTCGTCAAAAAACCACTCTAAAAAGAGAACCCCAGGACAATCGCATCTTAATTCAGAGAAGTGATAGAATAGGTCCCAAAACGCGGAAGAAATGAGTTGAAAGAAAACGAGCTGCGAGATCTCGAGACGCTCTTTGCAAAAGTAGAAGACCCCCGGATGGAGCGAACGAAACGCCACCGCTTGCAGGATATCATCATCCTGGCCATTTGTGGAACCATCTGTGGAGCCGAAGGATGGGTTGAAATCGAGGAGTTTGGGAAGGCAAAGCAAGCCTGATTGACAGACCTGCCCGGTCTCCCCAATGGGATACCCTCCCATGAATACCTTTGGACGGGTCTTTGCACGCATTGATCCCAAACAGTTTGAAGCCTGTTTTCTCCAATGGGTCCAAGGGATCAACTGAAGCAATGGAGTGAGACAACGATCTCAGCACAGCAGCGCAAAGAAGTTGAGCGTTTACAAGGCCAGATGAAGAAGCTTTGTGAGCAGATCACGGCAATCCTGACTCTGGCTGATGAGTTGGCAAAGGATAGGTGCCCGCCCCTGCCTGCTGGAGATGATTCCACGGCAATCCTGACTCTGGCTGATGAGTTGGCAAAGGGGACTATTGAGAAGGTCATGAAGAAGAGCGATGGAGAGCTAGAGTGGGAGTTTTTGCTCAATCCCGAGAGGTTCAAGCATCTTTAAAGCTTTTTGACTGTTTTGGCTTTAAATGATCACTTTTCCGAGAGGCTCGGCGATGCTATGGTTTGAGCTGAGCCTCTCGGAGCACTCCACAAGCGGCTGGAAGGCAAAAATGG
>CBJMBI010000047.1:0-13593 GCA_966427955.1 uncultured Ktedonobacterales bacterium | reverse complement strand
GTTTAACCAGAGCTTGAAAAAGGGAGTCGAAGATCTCGTATCGGGAGCCTCCCACTCAAGCGATGATAGAGCGAGCCAAAGTCTTGATTCATCGAGCCTTCAAGGGAAAGCTATTGCAGGGGACGATCAAGGTAGTTCAGGATATCAGGGAAAGGAAAATAAAGCAAAACTTCTATCCGCCTGTGAAGATGTAATAAAAGAAACAAATGAGGTATTCTCGAAATTGCGTGAAAACAATCTAGGAAGCAAAAAATACGTAGAGGATTTCAAAAGTAATTCAGATGTTAGTAAGGCCATCACCGGTAAAATTGTCCTATCGGATTGCTCATCAGACGAAATGCTAAGCATCTATGTAAGCCTAAAACAGGCTAACGCACCCTTAAAGTATCTCTTTGATCAAAAGGAATAAAAGTTCTTTCAATCCCTGGCAGTGTGTCTGAAATCTGCTCAAAATGTGCGAAAATTGAGTTGGCTTCAGACATACTTTGAAATATGGAATGAAAATTCGGGTCTCCTTATTAGGGTTGACACACTTTCTTCCTCCATGTTAGCATGGACACAGGTATATCAACTGGCTGCCACGTATCGTATACTAGGCAGAGGAGGTCATGGATGAAGATGAGTGAAAGGAAAGTAACCTTTTTAGAAGCGATTAGTCAGGCAATCAGAGAAGAGATGCAGCGGGATGATGCCGTCTTTCTTCTTGCTGAGGATATCAGTGCCTTTGATGAGTCCTTCAACATCAATTCCGACTTGCTCGAAGAGTTTGGCTCTGATCGTGTGATCGATACTCCCATGTCGGAGGCTGCTTTGATTGGCTCAGTAGTGGGAGCGGCTCTGATGGGAATGCGTCCAATCGCTGAAATGTCCATGATCGGTCTCAATGTCGGCAATTTTGAGCATCTTATGCATATGGCTATGCAGATGTATTGGCGAACTGTAACCTCTATGCCTATTGTCATTCGTGGTTCTTCTCCTGGAGTGAGTATGGGAGGCCTGTCTACTCCAGAAGTGCGCTTCTTTCATACTCCTGGAGTGAGAGTTGTAGTTCCTTCTACTACCTATGATGCTAAAGGGATGTTGAAGGCGGCTATTCGTAATAATGATCCTGTCCTCTACTTGGAGCATATGTTGCTCTATCATATGCCAGAATTATGTGAGGAACTCCCAGCAGAAGACTATACTGTGCCACTGGATAAGGCCATAATCCGGCGTGAAGGTGAGGATATGACTATTCTTACCTATGGAGTTATGGTGCATCAATGTCTGAGAGTTGCTCAAGTGTTAGAAGAAGATGACGATCTGGCGGTGGAGGTGCTCGACTTGCGGAGTCTCTCACCACTTGATAGCGATGCTATTGTCGAGTCAGTCAAGCGTACAAATAAGGTTTTGATTGTGCATGAAGGTGCACTAGCAAGCAGTATTGGTACTGAACTCTCGGCGATGATTGCCGATCATCTCTATGATGAGTACTTGGATGGGCCAATTACTAGTTTAGCTCCACCAGAGGTCTCATTTTCGTATGCACTGTCTCGGGAGCAAAGGTATTTCCCCGGTACCCAAAAAATTCTCTCTGCTGCCAGAGAGCTTGCCGCATACTAAGTTGGGAGTTCCATGGCGAAAGCTAGGGGGTTGTAACAAAGATAGGCTGTTGGCTAGCGGATTGTTTGTATAGAACGCATGAAAAGAAAAGCGGAAACAAGGGAGTTGAGTGATGCCTACACCGGTAAAGATGCCTCGTTTAGGTGAGTCGGTTGCTGAAGGCACCATTGGTGCCTGGATCAAACATGAGGGCGACTATATAGAAAAGGATGAGGCAATTGCGGAGATTATCACAGATAAGATTAGTGTTGAATTGCCATCTCCTATTGCTGGGCGCTTGACAAAAATACTTGTGCAGGCTGATGAGACTGTTCCCGTTGAAACTGATATTGCATTGATTGAAGAAACCATGGACGCCTTATCTACTTCAGCCCCTCATGAGCCTCCCAGAGCTGGTGCTGTTTCCGTGAAAAATATGGAGCAGGTTGCAACATCTGTCTCGGAACAATCTGCTGTCTCCAATGTGATCAGTAATGGCAGTATCAGTGTAGGCAGAGCAAGCGATGAGGGAGAAGAGCATCTTCGTATTTCGCCATTAGCGAGGCGTCTGGCACGTGAGTATGGTATCGATTTGAACCAAATTACAGGCACTGGTATTAATGGCCGTGTGCGCAAAGAAGATATTTTTGCTTATATCGCACAACGTCAAGTGGCTACGACACAATCCGCTCAGCCTGTTTCTCAGGCATCTGTAGGTGCTGATGTAAGGTCAAAAACGACTTTACCTCCTGTTCCTGAGCCTGTTACCTCGGGAGCTGCTGGCCTTGATGAAGAGGTCATTTTACCTAGCCGCATGCGCTTGGCAATTGCCGAACATATGGTGCGTAGCAAGCGTACCTCCCCTCATGCCACAACTGTGGTAGAGGTAGATATGAACAATATTTCCAAGTGGTTAGAGAAGAATAAGGAAGAGTTCAAGCGGCGCGAAGGCTGCAATATCAGCTATGTACCCTTTGTGATGAAAGCTGTTTGTGAAGGAATTCGTAAGGTTCCAATTATCAACTCAACGTGGACAGCAGATAACAAGATTGTGATCAAGAAGCGGATTCACTTAGGGATAGCGGTCGCCTCGGATGCAGGTTTGCTAGTACCAACGGTCTATGATGCTGATCAATATACCTTAGCTGGATTGGCGAAACAGGTCAGTGCATTGGCAAATAAGGCGCGCAATAATAAACTGACTGTTCAGGATCTGCAAAATAGTACATTCGTAGTGAATAATCCTGGTGTATTTGGTACAATTATATCAACACCAATTATCAATCAACCACATGCGGCGATTTTAAGCATGGATGCTGTGGTGAAACGGCCTGTTGTGATTGAAGATGATGCCATTGCGGTACGTTCCATGATGTACCTCTGTCTCTCTTTTGATCATCGTCTCATGGATGGGGCTGAAGCTGCAGGTTTCTTGCAGGCAGTGCGTACCAAGCTGCAAAGTTATGGTCGTGAGATTGATATATATTAGATGCTAAAGCAAGGAAATTATGCAATGACAATTAGTATCCCAGAGCGACGTCCTGAATGGTTGAAGGTGCGTGCTCCACGAGGAGAGAACTATCAACAGTTAAAGCAATTAATGCGGAGTCAGGCTCTCCATACAGTTTGTGAAGAGGCTCGTTGTCCCAATATTGGGGAATGCTGGGGACATAAAACGGCCACATTTATGATCCTGGGGCGTGTGTGTACACGAAGTTGTGGTTTCTGTGCTGTTGAAACAGGACGTCCATTGGGATTGGATTGGGAGGAGCCGAAACGTGTAGCCGAGGCTGTACAAGAGATGGGATTGCGTCATGCGGTTGTCACTTCTGTTAACCGTGATGAGTTAAAGGATGGAGGGGCGGCAGTCTTCGCATCGACTATTCGCTGGATTCGTCGGTTAAATCCTGAGTGTAAGGTCGAAGTGCTCACACCCGACTTCAAAGGCGTTTATGATGCATTACGTGTGGTGATGGATGCAAAACCGGATGTGTTCAACCATAACGTGGAGACCATTCCTAGGCTCTACAAACAGGTTCGTCCGCAGGCGATCTTTCAGCGTTCATTGCAGGTCTTGAAATGGGCAAAGGAAATGAATCCCGCAGCACCTACCAAGTCTGGTTTTATGCTGGGTCTTGGAGAAACGTGGGATGAAATTCTAGAAGTCATGCATGCTTTGCGTGCACACGATGTAGATATTCTTACGATTGGGCAGTACCTGCGTCCATCTTTCCAACATCTTCCAATACAGCGTTATGTTCCGCTAGAAGAGTATGCCGTGCTGAAGGCCGAAGGGAAAAAGATGGGGTTCAGGCATGTCGAGGCGGGACCATTTGTCCGCAGTTCATATCACGCACATGAACAAGCGGATGAAGCAACAAAGGGGTAAGAAGAAGCTTGAGAGCAGCAATCAACACGGTTGAAATTGCTTATGATGATCATGGCATTGGTTTACCAGTGATCTTTCTGCATGCATTTCCTCTCAATCGGAGCATGTGGATGGATCTAACTGCCGCTCTTCTGAAAGAGCAGCGTTATCGTCTGGTTGCGCTTGACTGGCGTGGCTTTGGCGAGAGTACGATCAATAATACCGTCTCCACTATGGAACTCTTGGCAGATGATGTGGCAGGTCTAATGGACATGTTGGGCATGCGACAGGCAATTCTTTGTGGTCTCTCAATGGGAGGATATGCTGCACTAGCTTTCCTCCAGAAGTATCCGCAGCGTCTGAGTGGTTTGATTCTAGCGGATACCCGGCCTGGGGCCGATAGCGAAGAGGCCAAGATCAATCGTGAACGTATAGCGCATCTGGCAGAGACACGGGGAAACGGTGAAATTGTAGAGCTGCAAATACCTAAGTTAATCTCGGATTATACCCGTCGGTACCATCCGGAAGTGGAGGCAGGGATTAGGCGGATGATAGCCACGGCGACACCTAGTGGAATTGCTGCAGCTTCTCGTGGCATGGCCCAAAGACCTGACTTGACTCATCTTCTCTCCACCATTTCATGCCCAACGCTGGTAGTGGGAGGAGAATTAGATGCAGTTACTCCACCTGACATGACACGAGAATATGCTGCCAAAATTCCAGGGGCTCAAATAGCGGTTATTCCACATGCTGGTCACCTCTCCAATCTGGAGCAGCCAGAAAACTTCTTTGAAGTGGTGCGTAGCTTTTTGGCTACATTCTGATCTTCTTCCAAAAGTTTTCTGGCTGGGTAGCACAACAGGCTCAACAGCTCCAGATCAGTGAGACTTTGATCTTGTTACGCGTTTGTTCCAGTAGGTGGGGGTGACTGCTGATGATGTGTCTTGAGATGCTTTAGGAGATGGTGTTTCTGTGGGTTCTTGTGTGGATCGGCCGTATCGCACTGTGACCGGAGTTTTTGTATGGGGGAGAAGATTTTTTGATGTTGGTGTGTAAATTCCCCCCTTTGTACTGGCTTTCTCTGGTAATATGGGTTGCTGTTTAGGTATCTCTGGAGCAGTAGGTACCCCCACAGCAGTAGAGTTAAGTAAAAGCGTTCTTTGTCCCTTTAATGAAGATCTATGAGATGTTCTGGGAGACAGCGTGCCAATAATACTGAAGATAACTATGCATAAGATCCCTGAGACAAGGAACAGTGAACCTTGATCTCTTAATAATCTTCTGATGAGATTTCCTCGCGTGTCGTTGTATTGGCTGGTAGGCATAAGCACGTTCTTGATAGTATCTCTGTGAGTACTAGCCTCTCCTGGAGGAGGAGTAGGTGGTAATGGAGGTGTCTCCATTGACGTGTGGGTATCAATATCAGCTCCTGTCATAGGAGCATCTGTCTGTGTAGAAGATTCATGTGTTGAGAATGATGAAGATTCTGCAGCAACCATTGGTAAAACCTCAGCATCTGAAATTACTATAGAAGAGCGCTTCTCGGTAGGGATATCTAAGGCCGATAGTAAAGGTTGTGACGATTCAGACACGCTGACCTCTTCAGTATGTGAAACCGGTGTAGAATGGGGCTCTCCATCTGTTATGGGAGGTGTAGTGTTCAGTGAATGGGAGAGGATGTCCAGTGTCTGATTTGTGGAAGATTTGTATCTGATAAACAACTCGTGGGCAATATTACCCAGAGCATGATAATCGTTATTTTGAGTCGCTACTCCTGGATAATATTGCACTTTCTGCTCACTTTCCCTATTAACTGTCATACTAGCTGTTTCAACTGGGGCGTTGGGAAGGGAAACCAGCTGAAAATCGGTAAGCTGTACTTCATCGCGTTCATTGAAGAGTATATTGCCGGGATGGAGCTTCCCGTGTACAACATTTTGCTGGTGGCTATAAGCGAGGGCTTGGCTTATATGCTGAATGATACTTATGGCATGTTCTTGTAACCATGCCTGATCTGTTGGGTTGTGCATACGGTCATGTAATGATCCTTTGCTCATATAGGGTGTAACAACATAGGGTGTATCAATAAAGAGGCCTGTTGCAAGAATAGGTAAGATAAAAGGCTGCTGAAGGTGTTTAAGCCTACTTGCCTTGCACAAAAAATCCTTTTTCTCTTGCTGTGTGGTAAGGTGTACCGCGTTGTACCATTTGATGACAACACATTGTTGATCGGTCTGAGAAGCTGTTTCTCCTAAAAAGGTATAGCTAGAGGAGCCTGTAGAGAGCTGGGCTGTAAGCCGGTAGCCTCCGATATAGGTGCCAATGTACTCTTGTTGTTCAAGCATAGAAAACCTCACTTCCATCCCCAATTTCCTGTGATAGGTGTAACAACGTAGAGTTAACTTGTTCTCTAATGGTACAACGATCTTCTTAACGAAGAGTATCATTGTGATTAGCATAGTGCATGTGCAGCCAAAATGGTATTCACAGTCAGGCAGCATAATCCAAGCGTAAATTTTTACTTTCTCTTGATACTTTTTTGAACTTTAGGTCTTAAAATAGATAATACTTGGTAGTTTTAATACGCTTAGTCTATGCAACTGTGCTAGATCATTGGCTGGATGCATCGTCTAGAGATGTCCTGGGTGCTACCTTTGATGTGCAAAATTTCTTACCTACTCTCTAGATAGTTCCTCCTTTTCTCTTATCCTGGAGAACGCAGGGTGAGAATCGATAAATCCGATTCTCACCCTGCGTTTGCCATAATGTTCCCTTTGCCAGATAGAACCGTTCCATATTATGGAGTGTTTTCAGAGCTGGTTCCTACTAGGTGTCAGTCTGGTATTTGTACAAATGTACGAAAGCTAAGGAGATATTTAATGAAGAACATAGAGATAAAAGTGGATGGAGATAAATTGATGCTTATCGTCGACCTGAGCCAGGAGTTTGGCCCGTCTGCAAGTGGAAAATCCATCACGATTGCCAGTACCGAAGGAAACATTTCGGTACCAGGCTATGAAGAAGTCAAGATAGGTCTGAATGTGTATAAACCTCGCCCGAAGTTGAAATAATCCCCTTGCTACCCTAGCTCTCTCCCAGCTCTAGCAGGTTGCTCGTGAAAGATTGGGACTTTTCGACAACTAAAGGAGGGACGAATCTCTCTATAGATGCAATAGAAAATACGGTATGCTTTCCATGTGAGATGTGAGTATGCAGTGCTGGATGGTAGCTGGGTAAGCTGGATAGTAGTTGGGTAGTTGGATAGTTAAGTAACTGGATAGTAGTTGGGTAAGTGGGATGATTTGGATTATTGTTATTGGTTGTATAAGAGGTGGTTATACTGCCTCTGCTCACATCTCTTAGTGACACTCGGCTTGACTTTTTGAGTTGGTTGCGAAGGGAAAAGCAGGGAGGGATATGAGAGTGTACAAACCCCAGTTCGTTGGTACGGCGTTAAGGATTCGGAGATGGTCACCTGTAGGTTGGCAACGGTTGAGAGAATCACGAAGTGAGAGTGCCACGAAGCTGAAGGCAGATGGGGTAACTTGCCAGGAGGGCAAATGCCGAAAGTACCATCTTGACAGGATTAAAGAGCAAATTGAAGCTGGAACCTATCATGTGGATAGCTATGCTCTTGCCCATAAAATGTTACAATCAAGGCAGGGCAGTATCCTCAAAGTGGATCGTAAAAAAACATAGATTCTGAACATCTACCCCTGCACAGCTATTCCACTACTTTTGGGCATGTTGTTCGGTCAAGGAGCCATCTTTTGGAGTAAGAAATGGTTGCTGCTGAGATCGACGTGGAGCAAAGGATTGTTAGTCTGGTTGCTCCATACCTTAATGTCTAGGGGAGCAGCGGGATCATGAGCAATCACAAGTAGTGTCTGTCCGGGAGCCAGATCTTGCATTGTGTCAGTAATGTCTTGTAGGAGACGACCGCACCCTTTCTCTCCAAGATCGAGAATGCAGTCTGGGTGTGCGATAATTTCCATAAAACATGAAGGCGTGAAGGCCCACCTCTTTACAGGGATGGGAGGAAGCGCCGTCCCTCCTTTCGGAAAATGTCCCTTTCAACTACGAAGCTTCTATTATAGTAGCATATTGTTCTACTAATGTGAGTGTTAGATCTAACCATGAAAACCAATCATAACATGGGCACTTCATCCTTCCTCTTTCGTTGATACTCCCTTGCACGTTTGTCTAAGGTACCTTGGCTGACAAGACATTTTTGACGTTCATCTAAAATGCTAGTAGGAGGTAATTTATGAAAAAATCAATTTCAGCATATATCTGTCTGACAGCTCTGACAGCTCTTTTCACTGGCTGTGGAACTACACCAGCTGCACAAACTACATCTTCATCGCTACAGCACAATGTTGCAGAGCAGAATGTAGTGACGCCTGCTGCATCAGCAACTGGACAGAGCTGTCAACAAGCACAGACTGCAACCCCTACGGCGACGCCGAGCGCTCAGGCACAGGCCAAGAATAGTGTAGACAAGACTCTGGCAACGGGTCAGGTGGATGCTTTACCTCAGGGTGATCTACTGGCTAACATTCTTTCTGCCTCTCAGCCTGCAGGTTCGTCTATGACGCACAAGCACGTTGCAGCTTTCATTTATGAAGTGAGCGGTACTCAGACAATCCAGGAGGAGGGGGGAGCCAAACAAACGCTCAATCCTGGTGACGCGGCATTCATCAAGAATGATGTGACGCATACCCATACTAATCCTGGCAAGACTGCCAATCAGTGGCATCTTATCGCCTTGCGCCCAGTTTCAGAATCAACGCCTGCTGCATCACTGCCCAATCAGAAGATGGTCTACGAGACTCCTAAGTTGCCAACAGCTGTATTCTCTAAAGGTGCCTACTGTGAGAACCTTCTTAAGACCGAGCAACAGCCTAACGGTAGGACCGCATCTATGCGTCATAGTGGCCTTGAGGTGCTCCATGTACTTGAGGGCTCGGTAAAGGTAGACATTGCTGGCCAGGATCCCAAAACATTGAATGCAGGAGATAGTACCTACATTCTACCTAATACACCTGTGCAAGTTTCTAATACAGGTTCTAGCGTAGCTCGTTTCCTATCCTTTAATGCATGGCCTCAGGGGCAAGCTTTCAGTGAGAATCTCAGTGGACTTCCGGCTGAGGTGGGTACACCGGTGCCGACTTCTGTAGCCACTGGAACAACAACACCAAAGGAAACAGTTACTGCAACGCAGGTAGCAACACCAACAAATGTTTCAACGGGAACACCAGTGAGATAATACTATTAGCTCCCATTAAGTTTGGACTACACAACTAGAATATAGCAGTTGTGCTGCGTGACAGAAAAAGGGCTTGAGCCCGAGGTATTCTACTGGATTTTTGTCCGAGTAGATAGGCGTCGTGGCTTTAGCCCAGAGCTAGGTAGACAGTAGGGACGAGAGTGTGTCTTATATGATTCCTCGCCATTTTTTTCTCATGTGGAAATGGGTCCCCAGAAAGGAACATCTATGGCTGTTAATGCTTGAGTTTCGCCGAGATTGTATTTTCCTGTGAGTCATCCGTTTAACTAAGTAGAAGTGGAAATTCACCCTCTGGGGTCTAGCGGCCAAATCGAAAGGTGAGAGATGATATGCTTGGCATTATCCTATACATTCTGACATTTGTAATCATTGCCATCGTTCTTTTGTGTGCCGTGGTTATACACCTGCTACTTGGCTTGCATAGGCGTAGCGAACTCAAACACGGACCGGAGAAGTCTAATGACAAAGATCAAAAGAGGCTGCATGAGATAATATTCAATTCACCTCAATAAAAATCATGAGATTTGTCTGAAGAGGATCAACCGATCTAGTTCTTTAATCCCCAAGGGCGCGAGCGTCGACGCGCCTTTTCCGCTTCCTGAGAATTGCCAAGTGAGCTGTAGACTTGGGCTTTGAGTTCCCAGGCGCGTGCATAGTTTCTCTCTAATTCAGTAGCTTCGTTAAGAGCGTCTAAAGCAGCTTTATTATGTCCTAGCCGTATTAGCACCTCTGCTTTATTACACCAGGCTATGGGACTGCGTGGATTTACTAACAGTGCCTGTGTGTATGCCTCGATAGCTCCATTAAAGTCGTACAAGCAGGAGCGTGCATTGCCCAAGCCATTCCAAGCATGGAAGTTATTGGCATCAATGGTTAATGCCCGCTCATAGGATATATGGGCCTCTTGTGGCAAACTCAAGTCCATCTGGGCATCGGCCTTACCATTCCAGGCTGTAACATATTGTGGGTCAATAGCCAATGCACGTCCAAAATGTACGAGTGCCTGCTGGTGGCGCTGGAGACGATTAAGTGCTAGCCCAGCACTGGCCCATGCAACCGCATTACTAGGCTCGATCTCAGTAGCGCGTTGATAAGCCTCTAGTGCTTTGCGATAATTGCCTTGCTTATAGAGTGCGGTTCCTTTGCCATTCCAAGCATGGAAATTGAGGCTATCCAGACGTAATGCCTCCTCATAGGCCTGCAAGGCTGGCAGATACTGTTGTTGTTTGAGATATTGATCACCATCCCGACATTTCTCGCGGATGGCGTCATTATTATTGAGGTTGGTGCGCTGGGCAGAAACCATCTGCCCTTTGTTTACAGAAAGAGAGATAGTGGGCGTGTGGGCTGTATTAATCATACGAGCCTGTGGAGTAAGAGGTTCCTCAGGATCAACTTGAATTGCTGGCACATGCATCTTTGCCGTTGGGCGACAAGCAAAATCGAAGGCACGCATAAATTCCAGCATATCGGCATAACGAGCATCCGAGCGTGGAGCCAGGGCACGCGACAGTACTTTGTCCAGAGTAGGTGGCAGTTCCTGATTAAGCGTCGAAGGGGGTGGCATTCCATTTCCAGTTGGGTCAAGCGGATGGTAGCCAGTCAACATTTCGTAAAGGACAATAGCGCAACCATATTGATCACTCCGTGGATCAACAATGCCACTGGCCTGTTCTGGTGCCATGTAGCCGATTGTACCACGGACAGTCACGGTTTTGCCAACAGAGGCACCTGGTTCCAATGCGCGAGCGATACCGAAATCAGTGAGGACCAGACGATAGTCTTCCTGGTGCTGTAGAATGTTCTCTGGCTTGATATCGCGGTGAATCACTGGGCGTGGACGCGTATGAGCATAATAGAGAGCATGGGCAAGCTGGTGAAAATTATGAATAGCCTCTTGTAGTAGCAGAGGGCCGTTGGCTTGCATCAGCCTGGTGCGCAATGATCCCGCTGTATAGAGTGGCATGACAAGAAAGACACAGGGACCATCCTTGCCATAATCAAGGACTGGAGCAATATTAGGATGATCCAATGTGGCAGCAATCCGTGCTTCACGTAGGAAATGCTCACGTTCAATAGGTGTAGTTTTACAAGGTAAGAGTACCTTGATAGCAATGCGACGAGATAGATTCTGGTCAATACCACGAAATACCGCTGCATATCCTCCCTTGCTCAACAAGGCGTCTATCAGATATCGACCAGCCAGCTGAGTATTCAATAGAGGTAGCATACACGCTCGACAGAATAAATCGCTGTCCCGGTTATCATATCCGCAGTCAATCAGATCGGCACAGCGCCGCATTCCCAACTCCATAAGGTAACTATTGAGGGGGTGTGCATCGCGTTTGGGCAAATTAACACCTCCCTGCTCTATCCACGGACTCACTTTAACGTGTGTGTGGAAGAGCATCCGTAGTAGCGCGTCTATAGTGGCGCGTCATCTATTGCTGACCCTGTTTTGCTTGTTGTTCTAAACAATTTGCCCATTCCCGGCATGTGGCAGCCTCTTTTTTACGTCCCAGTTCTTCAAGAACAACTGCTTTATTGTACCAAGCATCGGGATTTTCTGGAGCAAATGATGCAGCTTGATCTAAAGCTGCCAATGCTTCATCTAATCGTCCTAGGGCATAGAGTGCGAGTCCTTTGTTATTCCAAGCTGCAAGGTAATGGACGTCTGATGCTAATGCATAATCGAATGCTGCAATAGCTTCTTCATGACGTTTCATTTCGTGAAGCAGACTTCCTTTATTATACCAAGCGGAGGTCAGTCCGTCATCGTATTCGAGGGCATGGGTATAGGACTCCAGTGCATCCTCGTACATGCCTAATGCTGCTAAGACATTTCCTCGATTATACCACGCACTTGCTAGTGTTGAGTCCAGGATGAGTGCCTGATCGTAATCAGCTAGTGCTTCAAGGTAGCGCTGCATATCCCGCAGGTCATTGCCTTTATTAAACCATGCACCGGCATTTTTGGGATCAAGCTGTACTGCACGCTCATGCACTAAATAGGCCTGCTCTGGATTGTTCAGTCTTCGCAAAATATTGCCCTTTGTATCCCATATGCTAGCTTGCTTATCATCTAGTTCAATGGCACGGTCAATAGCCATAAGTGCTACATCATAGCGTTGCAGGCTGTAGAGCAAATTGCTCATCATTTGCCAGGTGCTGGCCTGTTGGGGGTTCAGAACAAGTGATTTATCAAAGGCCATCAGTGCTTCTTCGAGGCGATCTTGTGCTACCAATGCCATACCTTTGCCGCTCCATGCATAGGCATAATTTGGATTTTGGGTGAGGGCTTGGTCATAGCAATCCATCTCTTCCTCATAGCGCTGCAGTTCGTGCAACACCCCCGCGCGAGCGGTCCATAATTCGGGGTCATTAGGGCACAGAGCAATTGCTTGATCATAGGATTGTAGTGCCTCTTGGGGATGCTCCAGTAGTAACAGTGTTGCTCCTTTACCACTCCAAGCCTCGACAGAGGTAGCATCCTTGCTGATTGCAATCTCATATGCTGCTAGAGCTTCCTTGTAGCGACCTTGTTCATAAGCTAGGTTGCCTTCGGCTAACCAGTCTCGTTGAACGGGAGGTGGTGTATGGGCATCTAGTTGTGAGATCTCTGGATCAGTCGTAACAACTCTTCTAATATAGGTTGTAGCCTCCATGTCATGTGCATCTTGAACCTGTACGGCGGAGGATGATGAGACAAGGATGTTGCCGCTAATGTGTGTTGCCAGACGAGAATTCTTTGTATGTTGCTCGATATCAGTAAATTCCTTTTTGGTAAGAAACACTATTGGGCCATCCTGTCCATAGTCAATAACACGAATACTGCCTGTTTCTCTGACTCGTTCAGAAATCAAAGCCGCTAACTTCGCGTCCTGTAAAAAATTTTCTCGATCCTGTGTGGTTGTCTTCCTAGGAAGCAATGCACGCACAGTGACAGGTTGGCCACTATGGAGGTCAATGGCTTGCAAGGTGACTGTATTGTTTTCTTTGCTTGTAAGCGCTTGGATCTTATAACGACCCTGTAGGAATGATCCTCTTGTCGGAATACCGCAATAGCTGCAAAAGCGAGCTTTATCTTGATTTTCGAATCCGCAACTGTCAAGGTCTAGGCACTTTCCCATGGTCGTCTATGCTCCCTGTCCTGCACTTTTGTGACTCAGAAGAACTCTTATTTCTCTAACTGTAGCGAAAATCTTGGGGCTTTGTCAATAGAGACCCGCAAAGAAGTAAAGAAAGGAAGAGTGGAAAAATTGGAAGAATTTAGTGCTTGCCACATTGCTACAGATATGCTATACTCCACGGCGGAGAGATGTCAGAGTGGTCGAATGTGCCGCTCTCGAAAAGC
>CBJMBI010000046.1:0-13640 GCA_966427955.1 uncultured Ktedonobacterales bacterium | reverse complement strand
CAGGCTCACAAGCTCCACAATCAATACACTCATCAGGATTGATATAGAGCTGCTCAGTATCCTCAAATCCATCTTCATTGGGCGAGGGATGAATACAATCCACGGGACAAACATCCACGCAAGATGCATCTTTAACGCCGATACAAGGCTGGGTAATTACGTAGGTCATCAGTCATTCGTGACGCACCAACCCATTCCACTAACGGGATTGAGTGAGTAAAGCGCCATACCTCCTCTGTTTCCTGTTCTTTAGTTAGCACATGGGAGTAGAGCCACGTTACATGGTAGTTGGCTCACTTGATCGTTTTTGTTGCTATTCACCGAGTCGGCCCAAGATGCCCCGTCCTTTGATAGGGGGGATGAATTCGAGCCTCCTGCTTTGAGAAGTATATTCCTATCTCAAATGAGCTGTCAAGAGGCTCTTTTTCTGCTTTTCTGCTACGATAGGCTGAGGGTCAAAACTTATGCACATACAACTGTGAGAAAGCAACTTCTACTCCCTGATCCTCTACATACAAACCAATTAGACCGGAAGAGAGAGGTAATTTTGCAGGGTCAGAGGTAGGCTGCGCAAGAGATTTGCCATTGACTTGGAATACAAATGTATTTCCATGTGCCTCAATGCTGACCGTATTTTTTTTCCTCAGCCCAGCTACAAGAGATGGCGCGGTACCATCTGCAATTATGGTCCACTGTTGATCATAGCGCAAAAAGGCATAATGATTATGGTCTGAAGGAGCAATCTCAAAGAGATAATAATGGGACTGATCAGAAGTTGCTCGAAAGATTACTCCATAATAATTCCCGGCTTGAGGAGAAGAGCTATGTATCTCCTCCATTGTGACGGTGAGACGAAAATCACCAAATGGGTGATTATAGTACAGAGCAGGGGCTCCTTCATTAGCCGACTTATTGATAATATAATACTCATGCCTCTGTTTTTTAAAGAAAAATGTACTGCTGCTTGGCCAGTTCTGGGGATTAGCATCTGCAAGTAGATCCATTGAGGTAGCCCCAGGAGTTCCAGTAGCGGTAGATTTGCCAGATAGTTGGACCCAACCGCTTGTAACTGTCCCAAAAGTAAAACCAATTGCTCCAGTAATAACTATGCAGATAGCTAGCAAGAATTGGAGGAGATGCTTGTTTATCCGAGTAGGCGGTTGTATAGGCTTCACAAGGATCGTAGGCTTGTCTATACCAAGAATGGGTTGCTCACCACTTAAAAGATTAAACTCGTAGCTAAGCAACTCTCCAGAGTGCTCATGACCAAATTTTTGCGAGAACGACTCTGCAGTGCTCTCTAGAACTGCAGATGCGAAGGCTTTACTAAATTCACTGGCCGTCTGAAAACGATTAGCAGGATCCTTAGCAAGTGCTTTTTGTACTACTTGATCGAGAGCAAGGGTCATATCAGACCGCATTTCGGATAATGAAGGCGGGGCTTCATGCACATGTAATAAAGCAAGAGCAATTGGTGAATTGCCATTGAAAGGCAGCCGTTTTGTTAACAAGAAGAAAACAGTAACTGCTAGTGAATAGATGTCAGAGCGTCCATCAAGCGAACGCCCCAAGGCCTGTTCTGGTGAAATATAATCAGGAGTGCCCATCACTACTCCAGGCCCATTGACATCTGCTATCTCAGCACCTTCTTCAGTTCTGGTCAGCCGCGCAATGCCAAAGTCAGAGAGCAAAACATGACCTTCGCTATCGAGAAGAATATTTGCTGGCTTGACATCACAGTGCACACAGCCATGCTTATGCGCATAGTCCAAAGCCGAGGCTAATTGCTCAAGATACCATTGCACTTCTAGCCAGGAGAGCGGTCCACATCGGGTGACATGCTCAGCAAGAGTACCACCAGGCATATAGGGCATGACAATATATGGAAGTCCATCTTCCTCACCGTAGGAATAGACTGGCAAGATATTAGGGTGATCCAATTTGCTAGCGGCCTCTGCTTCCCGGAGAAACCGATGGTAGAAATCGCGCTGCATCCGACTGTCCAGGCCAACACGGGGCAGGAAGACTTTTACAGCCACTTTGCGCTTAGGATCATCCTCCTGGGCAAGAAAAACTGCACTGGACCCGCCATACCCTAGTAATTTTTCTAGTGTACAGGAACCCAATCTTTTTCCAATCAGATGTTGTCCTCTGGTTACAGCCATGTGCGAACTCCTCTCGAATTCCCCATAAAGCATCCTTTCCTCCTATCCTGCCTATGGGATGAGAGGAAAGAAAATTGCCGAGAGGCAAGACTTTCTCGTGAAGAGTTTCCCCTTGTGGGGAGAAGGCCAGAAGTGCGGTCTGACCTTCGTTACTAGAGAAGGTGAGCCCCCTTTTCCGCACAAAGTAATGGTGGCCTCGATAATGTTGGCTAGAGATACTATGCCACACACAAAAATTGCATGCATCGATCTACGATGCACCCAGAAATCATCAGATCCCACAACGACACCCCATAGCCCACTCTCTAAGAGCGCTTATGCCGTTTTGTTGAGTGAGCTAATGCACCAAACACTTTTGGACAGTGGAAATGGGGTATCGGTTGAGATAATTTTCTATCCCATCAATAACATTAGGACACCAATTTATTAAGTTGTCAAGAGGAAAAGGTTCAAACCCACCAAAAAAACTCAAATTACAAATGCCCCATCACGCATAATCAACTGACCATCCACTTCAATCGTGCAACAGGTAGGAATGACATCTACATGAATAGACGCATTCCAATCAGCTCCGGTATACTGGGGATAGGGATTGCCAAAAGCAACATGTAGACCTGGAAGTTTTTCATCTTGCAAGAGATTGCCAACCAGTCTCTTCAAACTTGTGAGCGTACCAACCGCAAACTCACCAGCACGATTACCATTGGGTACAGAGAAAAGGTAATTGCGTACCTCCTGAGCTAGTGCCTCATTCTCTGAGCTTACATCAGTCACATAGCCATCCTTGACAGTAATCACCAGCGGGTGCTCCAGTACACCATACTTCTCCGAGAAGTAATCCCCAAGCACATCACAGACAAGGACTCCATCCACTGTTGCAGGAGCAGTAAAAACTTCACCTTCAGGCAGATTTCCCCAATTGCCCTGCTCGTGATAACGTCCATGGCAAGGAACCCATCGCCAATTTGGATGGAATGTGGCTGTAATATCACTCCCCTTGGCAGAAGTCACATGGATTGTCTGAGCATGCTTAACAATATCATAGATCTGATAGGTCAGTGTATACACTTGATCATAATCGGCACACATCCCTTCAACCATCAACGTGTCATCTATGCCAATCATGTGCCCATGGCGCACTTTCAACTCATTCGTTAAGAAAGGCAACAGGGGAATGCGGAATGCAATTTCTCCTGGCTGAGCAGTGGCAATATAGTAGGTAACTGTAGGACGCGCATGAATCAGATCATTACGTAATTCATCGGAGAAAGTGGTCAGTGGACGTGTACCATAATGTTCAAGGAAATGTACATTGACATCTGCATGCTCTGCAAGCGCAGCGTCGGCAACCAAGCGAGCAATATTTTGGCGATCGTAGTCAGCTAGGATAAAGACACGATCCTGAGAAGTTATACCCATACAGCGTATGGCATTTTTAGCGCCCAGTTGCATTCGCTCTTCAAACGAGAGAGACTCTAGGTCTCGTTTTTGTGTGATACTTGACATCAGTATCCCTCCTTAACTCTACCTAAAAACAACAACCCGATCCTGCTCCTGCGTAAAGCGGTCGGGTAAAAGCTAGTCTAGTATGCATTACCCTGGAAGTACCAGGCCAAAAGTCCATCCCCACCTTTCATTTCTACCAGCCCCTGGGTCCATAAGAAATAACAAACAACCACCCATTTTATATATATACGCCTAACCCATAGCAGGGTAACAGCTACGCTTTCAAGGCCTAGCCTAGCAGTATTGACAGATAGACCCCATGGCATAGTACGTTGGGGGGATAAATTAAGAGGCTGTCAGCAGCAGAAGGAAGACAGACTGGTCAGTAGTATGGTATACTCAGACCAAAGGGGTACAAGGTTGTGTTATGTCCCCTAGTTTTTTATTCTAGAAGCAAGCAATCGCAAGGAGAGTCCATGGCAAGTAGTTTTGGCATCACCGATGTTGCGGACTTCCTCAAGAGAATGGGCATCAAGATCGCACATCTTGACTATGAACAGCATACAATTGAGCTATCATTCCATGGAGATCATGGGCAGTGGCGTATGGTCATAGGCATTCATCAAAGGGGAAATGCAAGCAAGTTGATGCTGATTGTACCACATGTTGGAATTGCAACCTCTCGCAAGCGCCTAGAATGTCTAGAGGCGCTCATGGCAGTTAATTATCGTATTGCTATAGGAAAATTTGGCTTGGATCTAGAGGATGGTGAGGTGCGCTTGGAAGAGACGATTCCCTTGGCCAGTCACTCTATTTCTTTTGAACAGTTCCGTCTCGCTTTCAGCGCAATTATGCAAACAGCCTCTATTTATCACAGTCTCCTACCCCGCATCGTCTATGGAAACTGTTCTGTAGAGGAAGCTTTACAAGCCTGTGAACAGGAGTTTTTTCAGGAAACAACGCCACACGAAGAGGCAGACGAGACAGGTGATGCCTGTCACACAGATCGTACAAGATATACTAGTGAGTCGCGTACCGGAACAAATACGGTTGATGAGTTACCGGAACTAGATGTCGAAGAAGTATTGGAAGAGGTTGCACGCTTACTCAAAGAAGCCAGAGAGTAGCAATCAAGGCAAAGGGGCCTTAGCAACCTGCCTGATACTTATCAAAGAGTGCATTCATATCATAAGAGATTCTAGAACCTCTGTTTCTTTTCTACATGCAAAAAGAGTACCATTACACGCATAATACATGCGATAGGAGATATTCCCCTATCTCCACCTATCTGCTCAAGCATAGACCACCCACCTGACAACGCTTGCTTGGTCACAATAATCCCCCTAGCTTAAGCTAGCTAGAGGGCTTCTAATTACCAGAGCGAGATGCAGGCCAAACAACTTCATCCAGCCATGATCGTTCCATCGCCATTCACACTAATCTTGACACTCGACAAAGGTTTGGTTGCAGGTCCCTGTATAACAGCACCTCCCTTGGCAGGATCAAAGATTGCACCATGAGCGGGACAGACAAGTTGTTTTGTTGTAGGATTGTAATAAACCGAAACCTGCTGATGAGTACATGCCTTCTCATAGGCAACAAATTGATTGTTTGGGAGATGAATAAGCAAGCTATCCTGGCCATCAACCGGATTTTTGAAATCGGCGGCTGAATTAGGAGTCAGCGTCGTCTTCCCAATGACTGTACTCCTATTCGCCTGAGTTTGAGACGACATTAGTGTCTCAGTGGAATTAGTGGGATTTGATGGAGTATGCGCTTGATTACTACCCATACCTAAAATATGTTGTAATGTCCCTAAATTTAAAGCTACGGCTCCTACAGCAGCCGCAACACCACTAGTCGCTAACAAAGCAACCACGCTTCTGCGTTTGACTTTGCGTGCAGAAATATTCGATTTGGGATCAGATTTGGGGGACACAGAAGAAGGAAGAGAAGCACCATTTTCCCACTGATCTGTACTAAGATTGTCCAGGCGCAAAGATTGACGAGGTACCTCTGGACGGGCAGGCGGCGTTGGTTTAGTTTGCGGTTCAGGAGGTGACACAATGCCAGGTAGTGACCACCAAGAGTAGGCATTGACAAGTGAGGAAAGATCTTCACTGCCTGATTTAACATTGCCCGATTGCAGTCTGGTTTCTCCTGAAAGCTGCTCTTTTGATGCAATTGATCCATTTTCTTGTTGGAAAGTGGATTTCCCAACAGATGGTGCGTTGCCATTCGGCATCATTGGAAGCTTTCCAGAAACAGAAGCCTGCATTGCACGCCACGAATCTCTATTGATGGATTGGGTCGGCATTTCTGCAATCACTTTTTGCTCTGGTACAAGAGATGGTTTTGCTTCTTGGGGAACAGATGTCATAGCAGACGGAACTTTGCCAGTTGTAACGGATGGAAACTGGCCTGTGACAGGAGGCTTAACTGCACGTACAGGATCTGTATCAATAGATTGAGTTGGCATTTCTGCAACGAATGCATTCTCTGATCCAATTTGAACGGCAGAATGCTTGCCTGTGACAATCGGTGGCACTAATTGCCACTTATTTGAGGAATGGGCATTTTGTGATGTATCATCGGTCGGTTTAGGGACTTTTGTCTCGCGTACAGTCTCAGGCATAGGGTGGTTTACTGCTCCTCTCGATGCCTGTCTAAAAGCCTCCATAAGCTCAAGGATATGCTGAAAACGCCGAGCAGGATCGCGCTCAAGCGCATGATTCACCACCGATGTTAGAGCAATAGGAATATCTGGATTTATCTTATTTAATAAAGGTATTACACCTTTTACTTGCCTATTTATGATGTCTAACGGGTCTTTCCCTGTAAATGGAGGTTTCCCACTTAATAGCTCAAAAAGGATACAACCAAGCGCATAGATATCTGAGCGTGCATCGATTGACTGGCCCTGTACAACTTCGGGAGCCACATATTCAGGCGATATCAGAAATGTCTCAGCAATACTGAGCAAATGCGCGTAGGGAGTATTTAAATTTTCATTGGATTCAATGCCACTGAGCTGTAGCATATGCATTAGACCAAAACCAGCTACTCGCAGCGTATTTTCCGGACTTAATACAATTGTAGAGGGACGCAATGTCCCATGAATAAATCCTTTGCCATGTGCATATGCCAGACCAGACCCTAACTGTTCTAGGATAGGCAAGACTGAGCTATAGTTGTATTTCCCATGTTGCTTCAAAAGGTCGGCCAATGAGCCATGCGTCATATATGGTGTCACAAGATAGGGATTGCCTACTATTTCACCATGATCATAGACAGGCAGAATATGCGGATGCTCTAGCAAGGTGATCATCGAGGCTTCTTTATGAAACCGTAACAGGAAACGCGTACGTGCTTCAGAGGAAAAACGCTCTGGGACTCTATAAACTGTCAGCGCGTCAAGGCGTTGCTCTTCTGCTAGGTTACGAGCCAAATAGATAGCATTTAACCGTCCCCGCCCTAGAAAGCGCTCGATACGATAATTCCCAAGTGTCTGTCCTGCCAATTGATCAATAGAGAGAGTCTGCATCCAACACCCCTTCTAAAATATCGCTATTTTCATCTCATTCAATCCCAAGTCAAGCTGTGTTCGCTTTTCTGACACAGTTATGCAGTTAAAACAACGGAGACGACAACCAGCACTGGCTCAAATCGACGGCTAAAACCAGAATAGTTGTCGGATGGGGATTTCATCCTTGGGATAGCATCGAAAAGATGCGATGTTTATCCGTCTCGTATACGTTACAAGCAGAGTTTACACTTTGTATCATGATGAGTCAATCCAATCAATCTTAGACTAGGACTTGTGGATAGTTATCAGGTTAAATTTTTGTGCAAGGTTGTGCAATTTTCTATCGTTTCTTGACTATCGTATGCGGTAGAGATAATCAGGTTGACATGCTTAATTGAGGTTTCCTGAGGGTTACGCTTGAGAAAAATTAGTACAAAAACAACTGGCCAGGAAAATTGCGGCCAAACGTTAGCTCTCTAGGCTTGCCGAGACTTTACAGACTTGCTATCATACATAGAGAGATTACTTTTTGGAGTTTATAGATATATGGCAGATGTTCAACCCTTTCGAGGATTACGGTATGTTCGAGAAAAAATAGGTGATCTTGCCCAGATCATTACCCCCCCGTTTGACGTTATCAGTCAAGAGGCACAGGCACGCTATTACGAACGACATCCCTACAATGTCATTCGTCTGGAATTGGGCCGACAAGAACCCACAGACAATATGCTCAACAATGTCTATACCCGAGCAGCAACGACGCTTTCCGCATGGCGTCTCCAAAACATTTTATACCAGGAAGCGCTCCCTTGTTATTATCTCTACCAGCAACGCTTCACCTCTGGAGGTCAGACCTTTACGCGCACAAGTTTACTAGCCCGAGTTCGCTTGGAGCCCTGGAATGCACGCGTCATTCTACCCCACGAACATATACGCACGAAGGATAAAGAAGATCGTTTAAATCTGCTGCGTGCATGCTCAACTAACCTGAGCCCAATTATGTGCATGTACGATGATCCCCAGGGACAGATACGCCATCTCCTGAGCAATTATGTAGATAAACCAGAGATTCAGATCCTCGATGAGGTAGGAGAAGAGCATCGCTTACATCCCATCACAGATCCTGAATTGATGGTCCTTCTCCATAACTTTTTTGCTCCACGTCAGCTCTATATCGCCGATGGACATCACCGCTATACAACGGCACTACAATATCGCGACGAAGTTTACCAACAGCGCAAGGAACTCGACCCGATGGATGGGGTCAATTTTGTGCTGATGGCGCTGATCGATATCGAGGACCCAGGCTGGCTTGTTCTACCTACTCACCGTATTCTCTTTGACCTGAGTCAGGATCAGCTCAATATGCTATCTCAACAGCAATTAGGTCAATATTTTACTGTACAAGTGCTCGACTCACAAGAAAGATGTGAAAATGTTGTTGCAAAGTTAGCTCAGGCCGGGCAGCAATGCCCCTCATTGGTACTGAAAATTCAGGAGCAGACGCTATTGCTCAGTATTAATGATCAGGGAAAAGAGCGTATAGCTCAAAGGGGACATTCTACCGCTTGGAATGAACTTGACGTAGCTATAGCACAAACCTTGATCTTAGAGGAACAATTGGGGCTGTCAGCAGAGGATATAGCCGCTGGTAGATCTATCCGCTATTCTCACGATACACAAGAAACGTGGCAAGCACTGCAGAACAAAGAGGCACAAGCTATCATCTTGCTCAATGCAATACCTCTACGACAAGTGTGTGATGTTGCACAGGCCGATGATCGGATGCCACAGAAATCTACCTATCTCTATCCAAAACTAGCTACAGGGCTAGTCATGAATCCATTATGGTAGGGGCCAGAGCAGTCACTCTCAGCTAAAGAACTCAGGTGGGAAGGGCCCCATCTCGCCACTCCGCAAAGACTCTACCATCAGGCGCAAGGGGCCCTGCTCAATCGAAAAACTGATCAGGGCTCGTGGAAACGCCTGCTCTTGTATAGAGACTCCGGATGCTGGATGAAGTTGTGCCGCTACCGCACGGATCAATGCTGCCTCTTTCTCACGTCCAACTACCTGGAAAAGTGCGGCCTGGCGGCGTAGTCGCTCTTCATAAATAGCACGCCATTTTTCATCTATCAATACTTTGACAGCTTCTTCTGCCAAGCTTTCTAATTGTTTTTTATGTCTTTTTTCCTCTATTTTACTTTTTTTACCAAAATGTATGTTAAAAACATCATTTTCTGTTAAATAACGTTTAATATATGGCTCTATGCGTTCAATTGGCTCATACATCCAAGATAGGAATCCGTTTAGTTCATACAGCTTGTCTCCTTGTTGTGCTAAAGCCTGGGTAGCGGGATCGAGAGCGATCGGTTCCAAGATGGTTGGATATGGCGATATGAACTTTTTTACAGGCAGGAGGCCTTCAATCAGGGGGCGCCAAATAGCATAAGCGATTGGCAGTTTCGAACGTGAACGTTTATTGTAAGCACGCGCCTCCAGAACAAGAGCACGGGCATAATCGAAAGGTACAACAAAGCTACTAAAGCCCTGCTCATTCAGATCGTCCACCAGCGACTGCCAATGCTCTACATCCATTTCATCCACCCCATAACAGTCCCTAATGCCCCTTTGATACTGACTCAGCACATTAATACCTTTGATCAACCCATCAGGACGCACCCAAGAAAGCATGACTAATTGGGTACCAGAACCATCAATAGAACTCACACGGGCTTCATGAACAGGCAGTTGATATCGACGAGTCTCCATTAGAGCAGCATCTTCTACTCCTAGCATTGATTGCATTGTCAACCGCCCTAGCACCGCACGCGCATGTTGTTTAAGTTCACGATTTGAAGTGGTTGCGATGAAATGATTAAGAGCAGGGATGGTATGATTGACAGCAATAGGCCCCAATTGTTCCAACGCATCAATCACTTCCATAACAATTTTTCCAGTCTGATGCACGAGCAGAGGAATCAGAAGACTGGCGGCACGAGGATCATTACTATTACCAAGCCAATGAATAAAACCCAAGCGTCGGTCAACAGGCATCGATACTACATCATCTAAAATGGTTTCCACACCCATTTCACTCTGTCCAACGATTTCAAGAAGACGTAATTGCATCTGACGAATCGCACCAGATGGATCATTGAGATATTCAATAATCCCATCATCAGCCATTTCGGAACCCAACTCTTTTAAAATAGGAGAGAGTGAGAGCTTCGACATATCGCCAACCGTAGGATCAGCCACAAAATCTTCCAGTCCTTCAAGATCGAAATCAGTAGCCAGCTCACCAAGAATACGGACGGCTGCAGATTGGACCATGGCATCGTTACTACGAAGCAGATGTAAAACCTTCTCCCGTGCGCCATCAGCCCATTCTTCATCAAGACGATCTAAATAGCGTGACATCGTATCTTCATCAATATCTTCATTATGGCTGATAGCCAACAAAATACTATCCACGCTCTCTCGTGGAGATCCCTTGCGCCCTCGTGACATAATACATTTCTCCTTAATAGGACCCTTGTTTGGCAGTATCGATGCAAGGCATTGTACCACGTCAGCGCTTTGGAGTCGAGAACAAAAACTACAGAATCTATAGATCGACTGTGGAAAAATCCACAGGACCTGTAAATTTTTTCCAGGTGCTACTGATTATTCCTGCACATTCCTCTAGTTCCCAAGAGTTTCAAGCGAGGTTGAATATGATATCTCTATATTGGCACATATCCTGCACTACATAGAACATAGGGGGAATGTACCCGAAAAATTTTCGGGTAGTGTGTTGCTGATTGTGTTCAATCAACAGTAAGCAAAGGTATAGGAGCCTCTTGCAAGATTGAACATAGAGGATTGAAAGATAATTCAGCATCACCAGTCTCCGGTTACCAAATTGTGGAATGGGATTTGAGGTTTAAGGAGTAGGTATATGGTAGCCAAGACCAATAAGGCAAACATAGTACAAACAGCGTGTTTAGAAGAAGAGCGGCCTTCATCTTCAGCACTTGAGGAAAGGCAGCATATCCAACGGACACGCAAAAAGTCAATTACTCATCATAGAACAACAACTACGACCAGAACAAAAAAAACTAATCTAAAGAGGGTAGATGAAAACTTTGAGGATTTTTCTTTTCAAGACGAAGAAACACACTTCTCTCTAGATGCCGATGGTTTAGACTCTAGACCGCGAAAGAGGAGGAAAGGAAGTACTCTTACACCAGAGTTCCAAGATGACGAGGAAAATTATCTGGAAGAAGAGGAGGAAGAGAACGAACAAAGTGGCGAAAGCGAAGTTGACAATGCCATCAGGCAATATCTTGCGGAAATTGGGCGCTACCCATTGCTGACAGCCGAGCAAGAGATGCAATTAGCTTGCCGTATTGTCAAAGGTGATGCTGAAGCACAGCAGCGCTTAGTCGAGGCCAATCTGCGTCTGGTCGTGAGCATAGCGAAACGGTACAATAATCATGGGGTTTCCTTACTAGATCTCATTCAGGAAGGGAATCTGGGGCTCATACGTGCCGCACAAAAGTTTGATCCATTGCGGGGATTTCGCTTTAGTACCTATGCGACATGGTGGATTCGTCAAGCAATCAGTAGAGCGATTGCAGAACATACACGCACTATTCATATTCCAGTGCACGTTGTTGAATTAATTTATAAAATGAAGCGTATCACTCGTCAGCTCTATCAGGATCTTGGACGGGATCCATTCCCAGAAGAGGTGGCGAAGGCAGCAAACTTGACCAAGGAACGCATCGTTGAATTACAAAGTATGGCTGAAACACCTATTTCACTGGATGCTCCGCTTATCGACGATGAACAGTACCATCTGGCAGATACCCTAGAAGATACACAGGCAACGGCACCTGCCGAAGTCGTGACACATCAGGTTCTCCGCGATCAGATTGCAAGGGCTTTGGATACTCTTAGCCAAAGAGAGCGTCAGGTGATTGAAATGCGCTATGGTCTGCAGGATGGATATTGCCATACATTAGAAGAGTTGAGCACTCATTTCAAACTGACACGGGAACGCATTCGCCAGATTGAAGTTAAAGCTCTACGTATGCTCCGTCAGCCAGTTCAGGTCCATTTGTTGCACGATCTTGCTTAGTGAACTCTTAACCTTGATGTGATTGGTCTCTGCCTCAGACCAAACCCGCCTGGCCGCTACGGTTCAAACCAACGCGGCTTCTGGCGGTTTTTTTGTCAGAATATACTTTAAGAATATCTTTCTTCATCAGGCCAACTCCGAGCCATAGAAAGATATTAGTACATCTTTCTATTTACTTGACAGCTCTTGCAATCACCGCTTACACTTATTTCTAGCTATGCTTGAGGATAAAGCGCTCTATTAAGCTTTCCACACTACCTCCATGGAGGGAAATGAGAGATCGACAATCCTACTCCTTTTGTGGCAAAGCCTTATCGTATTCGGAGGGGGTAACTCTTCATGAAAAAAAATTTCTATGCTCTCACACAAAATCTTCTCAAAATAGTCTTGTTCTTTTATATAATTTTGCTCTTTTCACTAGCCACCGTCCAAGGAAATGTCAAGATGAGTTATGCAATGAGTTTGCACTCTTTACAGGCACTTGCTTCTTCCACTCCCGCTCCTACTCCCACTCCCGCTCCTACTCCCACTCCCACTCCCGCTCCTACTCCTACCCCCACTCCCACTCCCACTCCCACTCCTACCCCCGCGCCTACTCCTACTCCTACTCCCACTCCCACTCCTGCACCCACTCCTACCCCCAAGCCCACTCCTACTCCCACTCCCAAGCCCACTCCTACTCCTGCACCTACACAACAACAAGCACCTTCCCCCCCACACGTGGGTCCACAACCAACAACTGCTATACCTACCAATCCCACGACAATAGAAAATCCTACTACCACCACGCCAGTTAGCACCCCACAAAGCACGACTCCTACCACTATAGCTGCCACTCCAACACCAGCAAAAACTGGAGTTCCTATGCCGATCCTGCCGCATCTGAAAAATACAAAAAATGGTATTGATGCATTTACACTCTCCCTTGCTCTTGGCTTAGCAGCTCCATTCCTAATGCTTAGCGTAGGAGGGCTCTGGTTATTGGTGAAATGGCAGATTAAGAGGCAAAGGCCAGCACCAGAGAAAGAAATTCAGGTCAGCCCATGGATAAATAGTACTGATACGCAAGCTTCGTTCCATGCCCTCCAATCCGCATCCGGTGCGGTTTTAAACACCACAATGCCTTCCACAAGCACGTTAGGAACTACCCCTTCCTCAACTCTACCAGCACAACCAACTTATACAGCAAGCAACCTACGTCCAATCACCCAGGCTCTCCCACAGCAAATGCTCATTTTGCACTCAAATGGGATAACTCATTATCCACCCAATGGGGACTTGCAGCCATTGCCAATACATTCTCCTGACCTCTCCCTCGAGGTAACCAGAGCGATAGAGTCAAATGGCAATGGGTACATGCCAATCCTGCCAGATA
>CBJMBI010000045.1:0-13738 GCA_966427955.1 uncultured Ktedonobacterales bacterium | reverse complement strand
GCCAACAGCTCGCCTCGGTCATTCACGGCCAGATGCAGTTTAAATCCGTAAAACCATCCCATACTGGTCTTACCACGCTTGGCATCTGCCGCAAAGACACGATGCCCACTGATCCGTTTGGGGTGACAGACTGCCAAAGAGGTTGCATCAATGAAGCTGATCCCAGTACAGACCCCATAGCGGCTCTGCAAGTAGGCGAGCATGGGAACCATGATGCCTGGAATGAGCGCGACAAAGCGCGTATAACTCACCAGATGAGGAAATTCGCTGGTGAGATGCGCCTGAACGTGTTCGGTGGAATAGGCTTTGAACGTCCGATCGTGCGACTGGTGAAAATGGATGAGAATCGTCATCACCTCACTTGGGCATAACTGGCCTGGACGCTCCCGCTGTTTCCCTGTTGCCAGTCGGCTCACTTTCCACTGCGGTGCAAAGCGAAGCCAAAAATCATCGACATCACACAACAACTCGAGGAAACTCATTGCTAGATCCCTCCGGTGATCGATAGAAGCGCTCCTATTCTAACTCATCTGAGGGAGGCTGCTTATCCAGAACTCACGTTAATCATTGCCGCGAGAGTGGGAGTGCATCGACTCGTCCCCAACATCACAGTGGAACCTGAGCGTGACGGCTTCCCATAGGGGGCGACCCCAGCTTGCTGGGTAGTGCTAAAGGAGCACTGCGAATAATTTGCATTATGGGCTGAGCATGGCGGAAGTCTGTATCATCGTGATATTGGTCCAGCACAAACTCAAGCAAGAACCTTGAAGAGAACAATGTCTGGGACATTGGAATGTCACTAGAGTTCTACTGGGAGGGTTTAAGTGTAGAAATGCCCTCGAGACTGTTTTTCTATTGGAATTCCATCCTATGAACATTGAAAATCCTTTCCCAAGAATGTATAATCGGCACGAATAGCGATTAGAGATATCTTTGTGAGTGCATTGCTGTAGATATGGGGGTGTACTTTGAACGAGCTTCTTCCTTTTATCGAAGTATTTGGACCGGACGGTCAACAATTTAATGTGGAACTGGTCAAGGACCGTATAACAATTGGTCGCTTTGAACATTTCAACGACGTGGCGCTTGAGCCTGATCCTCAGATGCTGATCACAAGGAAGGCGCACTGCGCTGTCGAATACAATAGCGGTAGTTGGTGGATCGCCGATAATGGAAGTGTGAATCGGACATTTCTGCGCCGAGGGACGGTCACAGAGATAGTAAGCGGTCATACATTGCTGAAAGAAGGCGATAGCATTCGCATCCTGGGCAGACTAACGGAGTCTGGCCCCATTTATTGGGAACTCATTTTTCGTGATCCTCTCGGCACCCGGCCAGCTGATGTAGAACAGTCTCAAGCATGCCTAGAGTATGACTGGCTGCAAGCCAAGCTCTTCCTCGTTGACGGCCTAAGCCGCCATGAAATTCCTGACCTTCGGCCTCAGGAGCACAAACTCATCCGTTATATGGATCAACGTAACCGAGTCAATGGTGGTGTGCCTGTGATGTGTACATATGAAGAGCTCATAGTAGCAGTTTGGGGAGAAGAGTCTTGTCGTGCTGAGGCCGACGTCAATCATCTTATATGGACACTACGCCAGAAAATAGAACCTGCCGCTAAGGGGCACCAGTTTTTGGAAACAGTGCGTGGGCTTGGCTATCGTATGGTTTCACGATCATTGAGCAGGTGATCTGTCCAATTAATATTTGCAGAGGATATTGTGCAAAAGACAACGGATATGAGGTCGTTTGAAAAGAAAACGTTGCAGGGTCACTATTTGCTGCAAAAATACTTGGGCGAAGGAAATTTCGGTGCAGTATATAAGGCCGAGCAATTGTTCCTTGGGGTACCTGTCCGCCAAGTAGCAGTCAAGTTAAGTAAACACACTCATCTGAATGCTCACACCGCTAGAGCCATCTTTGCTGATGCTTTCTTATTGGCTCACATCTTACAGGAGATGAAAGATGCAGAAGCACGCCTGCATTTAGTACATCTATACGATATGGGAATAGCTCCAGAAGAAGAAAATCGCGGTTTTATTGTTATGGAGTATATAGAAGGGACTACTTTGGCGGAGCAATTTGCCTCGTTCCAACGTATGCCTGCATCCATACTAGTAAATTGGATGTTGCAAACTTGCTGTGCGCTGCGGGGGTTACACACACTAGAACCACCAATTCTGCACCGTGACTTGAAACCTGATAATATCCTGCTGGGACGCGATCAAATCCTGCGCATTGTCGATTTCGGTTTGGCGGCAAGACTTATGCATCGTGGATTTGCTCATGGTGTCGTTGGTGCGCTGTCGTACATGGCACCAGAGATCAGACTGGGCGAAAGTATTCCTGCTTCAGATGTTTTCTCTATAGGCGTTATTCTCTATGAGGGTCTGACGGGCCAACACCCTTTTGCCCATCTTTTGGCATCACTCGACACACCTGAAGAAAATGTTGTCAGTTGGATATATAGGAAAATGAGCACTTATCGACCTGATCCACCATCATGTCTAAATAATACTGTACCATCTATTTTGGATGATATTATACTACGTTGTCTGGAATTCTATCCTGATAGAAGGTACTGCAGCGCATATGAATTACTCAATGATTTGTCAAGAGTGTATGAAATATTGCAATCGCAATAATCTTCATACACTGTGAGAAAGCTAGATGACGCAAATAGGATTAGCCCAACTATGAAAACCTGGGATAGATGGAAATACAATGAGGCAAGCTTGAGGCGGCAATGGAGTAAATCCTTGCAGGAGAAAGAACCCAATCTTGTGCTCGATGGTCTGCGCGATGTGCGTCGTAGACTACAAGAGCATCCAACAGCATTTTCCCATCTCTATGTACCGTTTCTTCAAGATTTTTTCTGTCCAGACCTGCTACACATGCTCACTGTCTCTGATCTGAAGACGGCGAAGGCTATGGGAGATGTCTTGGTTGAGTGCCAATATGCAAAGTGTAATCCTGCAGAGGTATGGTTTCGGGTGGTCCAAGCGCATGTGATACGCGGGGAGACATCACAGGCTCAGACCCTCTTGATCCACATGTATAGGTCGCTAGTGACTAGCAGTGATGTAAAGCAACAGGCCGTTCTAGGCCTCATAAACATGATATCTCTGGATGATGAGCATCTGACCATCTACCTAGACTATCTGCAACATGAACCTGATCCCAATGTCAGAATGCAAATATATAATCTCTTGGCTAAGATCTATCTAGTAGACTTCGAGGCCAGTCTAGAAAGGCTCAGACACGCTCGTAAGTTAGTAGTGCAATTTGCCAGTGGTGGCGTCGAGCTACCCAAGCAACAGGTAGTGTTAGGACTTTACGCTCTACAGGCTGAACATGATTTTTCTCAGGCTATCCGGTATTTCAGACAGGGCCTTCACACAGATAGCAGCGACAGCCTAACGCAACTCGGGCTTCTTACTGCATTGCTACGGCAGAATGACTATCAAGCCGCAGCATCTGCTGTCTGGCAAATGCCTCAGGTAAATGATGTAATTGTGATTGCATTGAAGAATCTGTGCCTGATACTTCATTGGCTTGACACACCAGAAAATTGTGATGCATTTCCTGTCGCATCGCAAAGTTTGGTTGATATTGACTTAAGTAACTATGTGGGAGAGACGTTCAATATTGCGCTTGGTAGACTTCACTTATTAGAAGGGAATGCCCAGCGTGCCCTACAAATATTGTATCACTTTGCCGGGGAGCTGTCTCAGCAACAACGATGGACGTATTACTGCGTGTGGGCAAGCATCTTATGTGGAGATAGGCAAAATGCAGGCAAATGCTTCAAATCGATAAGGGGCCTGACTGGCGATTGGGCAGTGGCTTGCTTGCTGTTAGAAACCGATCCTGCCATACTAGATGAGAGCGAGATACTCTCGATTCTTCAGCACATTCCCCTCGCTTACATGCCAGTTTTTGAAGCGCGGGTAGCTCTGGCTCGTTCTTCTCCTCCGCCAGTAGTTACGCTAGAGATTGGCCATGGTACTTTAGAGATGCAAATGGAAACGCTACGGACGATATTGGGTGTTTGCTTCTACAGGAGAAACGAAACCGAAATGAAGCGTATGTTGGAGATCCCCCTATTTTATCGTCTACCACTGGCTGATCAGTTAACCTGGCGTGGTCTATATGCTTTGCTCATCGGGAATAAGACACAGGCTAATAATTTGCTCAAAGAAGCCGGTATCCGCTATAGGTACCCGCGTGCCATTCTATTACTTACTGTGTATCGGTTGGAACAAGATCAAACGAGTGTTATAGAAGCATTGCTAAGTAAGCCTGTTACAGGATGTTCGTATACCAGAATAGAACAACTACGATCCTATCTTAGTATATATCTAGAAGACGGTGAAGAGATAAAAGAAAAGGTCGAACAATGTTCATATTTTGCCAGCGCTAAAGGTCAATACACATTAGGAAGACTTTATCTCCGCTGGGCACAGAACGCGCATAAGCAAGGTATGCAGGGGCAGGATCGGGCACAGCATTATCGAGAGCAGGCTACTAAGTGTCTTACTTCGGCAGTTCAGATGGATACCCAGACATTGCCTGCTGATAGTAATCTTCTAGTACGCTGCGCTGTATTCATAGCTAATCCTACGCAAGAAGCTGCAAATTGCCGAAGTTTGTGGCACGAAGTAGAAAAACTGGATACAGCTTATCAGCAACCATGGTTTATGTGGTATGCACTACTGGCTCTGTTATGGAGCAGTGAACCTCCGCTTATGGTTATAGCATGTGAGAAACTGCTCTCGCTTCTGGAGCAAGTGAATACATTAGAGGATGGTGTAGCACTGGCACTAGCTAGGTTGATTGCACGAACCTATAGTCGTGCAGAGGAGATGAGCCAAAAGCAGAAGATGCTTGACTTATTAAGGTTGCTCGCTTCGAGATGCAAAGATCAGGCTGTAAAACGTCTGTATCAGCAGATTGTTTTCTTTGTTGCTCTCCTGCACTCCTCCGAAGATGGCGGTGGGGGTGTCCTCAACCAGCACCTAGCAGAACTTCTGTGTTACCAGGCTGTCCAAGAGTATAAGACGGGGAATGTCATGCGGGCCGCAAAATATATTCGTCAGGCTGTTGCTGTAGCCAGGAGAGGTTACAGAGGTGAGCAAAGTAATGCACAAGTGCGTGGTATATCGGTTCAGAAACTTGAACAGTTTTCCCATCGTTTAGAATTGCACATTGCTACACAAACTCTTATCAGGTCCTGTATCTCCAGCGGTGTGGAGATATGTTATACCCCTGGTCGTTACTATTTTCTGGAACGAGTCATTGAACAACATGCGCCTCTGCTATCGGCTTTGTTAAATAATGATGGTAGTCTAATACAACAGCAGTGGCAATCAGCTCTAGCCTTGTCCTCCTCGCAACCTGATGTATGTTTCCTGCATGGACTTGCTGTGATCTTCCACGAATCTGCTCTGGCGAAATCTGCCTTGCTAGAGTCAACTAGCTCTCTCTGGCAGCTCAATATTGCCCTCTGGATGCTCTTGCTCAGTGCAAGGGAGTTTTGGAATTACTTTGCTCAAACACGGGTTAATCCTGACAATGGAGAGCTACGCCCGCTTGACACTGAAAAGCAGGATATACTTTTGAAAGCTGCATTGCAGCGTATCCTTCCCATGCACAGCACTGCAGCTAGCCAGGCGTTTGCTGCTGGAGACTATGTTGAGACAGGCAAGCATATACGTTGTCTTGATCTCTGCCGAAAGGAAGAGGCAGCATTTGTGTCGTTACTGCATGAGTACCATATCAACTATGTACTTCATACAGACAAGACGAAAATAGAACTGATAAAGAGCTATGCTGGCCAAGTATTCATGGACTGGTGCGACAAGCTGCTTCAAGAGGCCGAGCAGATTCTCAACGATGCAGAGGCGATCGAGAAACTTCCCAATGGCATCCGTAAGAATTATGAGGGGGCTATTCGCCACTTGGAAAACTTCTTGCACCTCGATGTTGATGAGATACGTGTGTTACGCACTTGCCTTGTATGGTACAACGATTGGTGCTACGATGCAACCGCTGTACTGACAACAGATGATGCATTCTTTGTATCCCTGGTGCAGAAAGCAAGCAAGATAGCTGCTAGGCTTGTGCCTCTCTGTCGCAAAGGCAGGGAGTTTGAGCATAAACCAGAAAATCAGACGTTAGCATCTCATTTCTCCTACCAGGCCTTAGCGAGTGACAATATCAGGCAGGCAATTACTTTGTGTGATGAGGCCATATCATGGGAATCATGTAATATCGACACAGTAGAGTGTCACAAACTTGCGCTCGAGATAGATAATATCAGACATACAATACAAGAGCGAATCGCACTGAGTCCCTGGCCGAGGGCCGTAGTGATAGACTTCTATAAGCAAAGGTTTGAACAGAGAGGTTTTAATCCCCAAGTCGCAGAAATCTTAGGCAATACAAGTATGCAAGGCCATTTGGGTGTTTCCCTCTTCGTTCTTGGGTGCCTTTTCTCATCTGCCTCTTCCAGTCAAACAAGCTTGCAATCTGCTTCAAATGTAGGTGATACGGAGTATGTCCAGCCGGCCCAGGTAAAAGCGAGGAGGGGAGAATTTCACGAGGCAGAAACCGACTTAGAAAGTCAGCAAGAAAAGACACACCTTTCTCTTTACGACCCGAAATTCTTAACGGAAGATGCTCTTGAGAGCTTTCAGGACCAAAGTGCACCAAGGCCAGAAATCCACTCGCCTGATCAGAGTGAGGGGGACGTGGCATCTGTTCCCCTGTTTCCAAATCCTCCCACTGATCCTTATCCTCCCGCTGATCTTCAGCAACGATTGTTGGAAGATCGCATCATCTTTATTGGTACATCCATTGACGATAATGTTGCAAATAGGGTTGTTGGCCAGTTACTCTACCTCCAAAGTGAAGATGCAACCAAGGATATTAACCTGTATATTGATTCTCCCGGTGGTAATATCTATGCTGGTCTAGCCATCTACGATACAATGCAGTGGCTTACGCCAGATATCTCAACTGTTTGTATGGGGAGGGCAATGGGCATGGGAGCAGTTCTGCTAGCCGCTGGGGCGGTGGGGAAGAGATTTGCTCTTCCAGCGAGTAAAATAGGGCTTGTGCCAGTACTATCTGGTGCAGAAGGCCAGACAGCTGATATAGAGATCACTGCACGCGAAATCCTGCGCCTGAGACGCAGCCTAATGGAGATATTAGCGCATCATACAGGACAATCCTCAGAAAGGATTATGCTTGATATGGACAAAACTCTTTTCTTGAGTGCTAATGATGCAATAAGCTATGGGATTGTCGACGATGTACTCTATCCTATAAAGTCTTGATTTCGCTTAGAGACTGTCCTAACTACATTGGACTTGTGCAGAAAACAATCTGATAAGAAGGAGACCCAAAAAGCATTGTTTTAGTGTTCATAATGATCATAGTGGAAGTTTGATAAATGCGATACGTGAAAAGAAGAGAGGGGAGAAAACATCTCTGAGCTACTCTGTCTGGCTCGGGATTACTTTCTGGATGCCATTCGTTATGACCATGGCAATCAGGCCACAAAAGAAAATCTTTCCATACTCGACAAATTAGTGTCAAGCGATTTAAAAATAAGTAAAAAGGAGTAATAATGAATAATTCCAATCCGTTTCAAACATTGAAGTTATCAACGCAAGTAACGAAAGAAGATATTGTTGCTCGTAAGCAGGAATTGAGTGCAACTGCCGAGCCAGAGGAGCAAGAACTCTATCGTCAGGCGACCGAGCAATTGATTGCCCATCCTCTCAGACGTCTGGAACATGAATTATTTGAGGCACCCGGTACATGCTATGAAGACCAGGAATGGGAACGGTTCATGAGATTGTTCAGGCGAAAACCAGTACATCCTGAGTTCTTTGATGAAGTGTCAGTACTAGGCTTGGATGAGACCAATTTATCGGCATTCTTACAGCATTTACTAGATGTAATGCTTAGTTTGCCTGAAGGTAATCAGCTAGACTTCGATGAAGTGGTTCGGGTTATCACTGGAGACAACACAATGCTTGTTTCACCTGAAAGCGATCTACTGGGGGCTATCACCAATCCACCATTCTCGCTGGACAGAGGTCCACTGCTATTGGAGGTACATGATGTCATCTTCTAATCGTTTTCCCCATTGGGACGATTTCTCTGAGCGCGAGGTGCCGCTGCATTCTACTGAGCTTCTTTCTCCGGCCTCAGAAGTAATGTCGGTACTTCAACACTACCATGCCGATCTTGCTCAGGCACGACAGGACATAGAGCGCACGCGCAATGAATATCTTGCCGCGCTGGCACAACAGGCCATTTTCGTCTCTCAATTTGAGACCAGATTACATGATATTGAAGTTATTCTGGTACAAGCCTCTCTAGAAAGAGTCTATCGTACCTTGCGCATTATGAAGGACCAGATGCGTAGTGCTTTGCATGATATTGGTATAGACATTGAAAATCCCCTTGACAAGCCGTATGATCAGGTCAAAGACTGGGTCGAAGTGGAAGGATGGAGCCACCGTGAAGAGTTGAAAGCGGAAGTCGTCGTGGAAGTCTTGAAACCAATTATCACCTATCGTGGGACGCTTCTACGTCTTGGTCAGGTTATCATGGGTGCACCATTGCTTGACAATGAGAGTCCTTACACCGAACTCATGAGGTCAATCAACAGAGATGCATAACAAAATTTGGGAGGAAGACCATGCCAAAACAATTCATCAGCAAAGCAATTGGGATTGACCTGGGTACAACAAATAGTGTTGTTGCCATCATGAATCCCACTGATATGGATATTCTTATTCACCGTGACTCTGGCTCGAAAAGAGAAACAATGCCAAGTTGTGTCTGGATGGATCCACGAAGTAGAGAAATTGTGGTAGGGCGTAAGGCGCGTAGTCGTGTTGGCACTTCACCTTCACCTATCAGGTCTATCAAACGCAAGATGGGGAGACAAGAGAGAGTCTCGCTTCTCAATGACCTTGTCTCTCCTGAAGAAGTCTCTGCTCATATTCTCCGAGAGATGAAACAGCAGATCAAAGAAGATGTCGCAATCTTCAGTACTAGTACAACGAGCTGGCTCGTCGATCGCGCAATCATTACCGTTCCCGCTTATTTTAGCCAACCCCAGATCGAAGCAACACGGAAGGCGGCGGAAATGGCGGGATTGCAAGTTCTGGAACTGTTGCATGAGCCGACAGCAGCAGCATGTTATCATTGTTGGCGTACTCACACACAGAATGGAATTTTTCTGGTATATGACTTGGGTGGAGGAACCTTCGATGTTTCTGTCCTGCGCTGCACCTCTGGGGTATTCGAGGTGTTGGGCATCAGTGGTAATAATTTCCTGGGTGGCGATGATATTGATACTATTCTGGCGAAACACCTGTTGGAACAATTACAAAAGCAAAACTCCCATCTAGATCTTGACCTTGAAAACGATGAAGAGGACAGGCTGCGCTTTGAGAAGTTAAAACTCTTGACGGAGGGTGTAAAAATAGCTCTCTCGACAAGGGATGAATACCTGCTTCGTGACATAACGGGTTTCAAAGACAAGAAGGACCAATGGGTTGAGATTGAGAGCCAGTTTGAGCGTAGCGAGTTCGAGGAGTTGATACATCCAGTTGTAATGCGTACTATTCCCTACTGCTTTGAGGCTCTGGATCAGGCCAAAGAAAAAGCCGATGTGACTTTAGCGGATATAGATGCTATCATCCTGGCAGGTGGATCAACTCATATTCCATTCGTGCGTGAACTAGTACGCCAGACGTTCTGCGCTTCACCTGACGCGCAAGAGCCACGTGCCAAGTGTACTGAGCCTATCTATGAGAAAGTAGACACAATTGTTGCCTTGGGGGCTGCGATACGTGCCGCTGCTGTTGGTGGCTTGGCAATTTACAATCCCGAACAAGCGGTGCGTGTATCTTTCCGTGGGATGGGGGCAACAAGCTCCAAGATGGCTCATATCGGAGGTCTGGTAGAGTCACTTGATCCCAAGGTTGATCTGGCAGGGGGATTTGTTCGGCTTACTATACCAGAATTGGCCTTTGGAGACGAAAGCGACCTAAGTGAGAGTGGAACTTTTGGGTTCACGCATGTCTCATTACAGCCTGAAGCAGAAAATCTTATGCACTTTGAAGTCTATGACCGCTATGGAACTCTCCAGGCGTCAGTTGATCGCGCTGTTATTCAAGATAAAAAAGCACAGAATTTAGATGACGAAGGCACAGCCGTTCTGTCTAAGTCTCTCTCTCTGGATGTTATGGAGGCAGGAGGAGTTCATCGCAGAGAGTTAATTAAAGCCCCTCAAACATTGCCAATCAGTGCAAAATTTGAATTTATACATCCTGGTAACACAGAACAAATTCGGTTTTCGCTCTACCAGTCGGGGCAAAAGATCAAGGAAGTCTTCGTAGAAGTTCCTCTCACCTTGCCCAGAGGCGAGATCATACACCTCAAAGTTCAGGTAGATAAGCTGACGAATATCACTTGTAGCGGTACCATCGGCGAGTCCCAATTTCAGTTCACTGTAGAGCCCGCTGAAGACTACTCCATTACAGCAAGCGATATTGCTGAACGATGCGAGCGATTTAAGCAGCTTCTCCCTGAACAGCGCAATGCCGTTAAGCAGGAATGGGAGTACGCCGAGAGGGCAGCTGAGGATGCTATCAAGTCTGGAGACTCAGCCAAAGCCGTGGGTGAGATAGAGCGAATGGACGATTTGTTGTTGAAGGTTGCTCCTACTAAGCCACTTGACCCACCCAAAGAGGAGTTTGATAAACTAGTAAGAGAGTGTCTTGAATACAATCAACTGGCCAATCAAGCAGCTGTACGGGCAAGAAAACCACACGATGCTAGAGCCATGGAGAGTGCTATCGAGGAGCAACGTAGGAAGGGTGAAATGGCGTTTAGGGCAGATGATCAAAAAGCATATGCAGAGGCATATAACATGCTCAAAAATAATTTGTATAAGCATATGATTCATGTAATAATGGCAATGGCAGGTAAACCTATGCTTTCGCTTGATGAACAAGCCGGGCGGGCGCTATTATATATGAAGGAAAAGATTGCCGAAGTCAAGTCACTGGCAGAAAAGAAAGGGCGTAGCGATCTGCGCAGCCAGCTAGTGCAAATAAGCGCGGAAGTTAATTCCCTCGAATTGTGTATGCAACGTGATCCAGACGCTGTACTAACAAAAAGCGCTCAACTGTTAGCAGAGATAGAACGCATTGACAATGTGTTAAAAGGTACCAATAGCGGTAGCACAGATATACCAATAAATTTTAAGAAGTAGGAGATAAGCCTGATGAAGCGACCCTGTCCGATCAACACATGTCATACTGATAACGATTTACAGGCAAATGTATGCATGTGCTGTGGTATCTCGCTGCATGAGTATTTTCGTCTGTTTGTCCACCCAGCTTATCTGTTTAATCAAGGCCTGGATGCTGCGCGCAAAGGCAACTTTGCCCTCGCACGCGATCTATTTGCTGCAGTCATATACTGGTGTCCTAAAGACTGGAATGCACGTAATGCTTTTGCTGCTGCCTGTCTGGAATTAGATGATCTAGACGAAGCTCGTCGGCAATGGCAACTTGTACGAGATGGCCATCCCAAGGATATCTGTGCTGCTCAAGGGATCGCAGTTTTAGAACATCTATTGATGAGTAGAAAAGCGATGAACGAGGAGCAGGCAAATCATCAATTAATTGGATCTTCTCATCATAGCACAAAAAAGAAGCAAGTAAAGGGTTCTTCTCATCATAGGAGGAAGAAGAAGTAAGGCTAGTGAGGAGAATGGAAGATGGCAGATCGCTCTGGGCAGCAAGTTGATAACTATCGACTTATTCGCTGCGTTGGAGGAGGTGGCTTTGGTGATGTCTATCTTGCTGAGGACATCTTTAGTAAAAAGCAGGTAGCTATCAAGATGCTACGTGGCTGTGAAAAAAGCCTGGATCAATTCCTGAGAGAAGTTCGCATTGCACTATTACCTGGTGCTCGTGATGCTCATATTGTTCCTGCTATAGACTGTAATAAAGAGCAGAGTACTGGTGTATTGTATCTGGTTATGGAGTACATGCCAGGTGGTACTCTGCGCCATCGATACCGTCAAGGCAAACGTCTCTTTCTACCTACTATTGTTTCTTATGTTAAACAGATTGCAACCGCTCTTGATTTTGCTCACAATTATGGTTTTGTACATCGTGATGTCAAGCCAGAAAACATGCTCGTTGACCAGAAGAATATGATTATGCTCTGCGATTTTGGGATTGCTACGACATCCTCTACCGTGGACTCCAATATACAGCATGATGCCATTGGCACATGGGTGTATATGGCTCCCGAACAAATGCAAAAAGAGCCTGTTCGTGAAAGTGATCAATACGCTCTGGGAATCATTGTCTACGAGTGGTTAGCGGGATATCCCCCATTTTGGGGGCATACGTGGCAAGAGTTGGCTGTCAAGCATGTTAGTGTTCCTCCCCCCTCTCTGAGACAGAAGTTCCCAGATGTCTCTCAGGAAATAGAGGCAGTAGTGATGAGAGCACTGGAAAAAGAGCCAAAGAAACGCTTTCCTTCTATTAAAGCATTTGCCGATGCCCTGGAGCGTGCCAGTGGATCAGTCCTTGGCAAAACCTTTTTCATCTTCGATGAGCATGTGGGTATAATAACATCTCTGGCTTGGTCTTCTGATGGCACTTGTATTGCCTCTGCCAGCAGTGACGGAATTGTCCATATATGGGAAGTTTCAACTGGAAAACTGCTGAGTTCGTATGTCGGCCATACTGGCAAGGTAGAAAGTGTAGCTTGGTCGTCAGATGGTACATATATTGCTTCGTCTGACAGTAGTGGGATGATTCACATCTGGCAAGCAGCTACAAGTAATACACTCATCACCTATCCGGCTCATACTGGTGGCGTCCACGCTATAGCATGGATGCCAGATGGGACACGTCTTGCATCAGCTGGTGGTGATAAGGCAGTACACATCTGGCAAGCAACAACGGACAGACGCCTATCTTCCTTTCGTAATCATGTCAGCGAAGTAGAATGCGTGGCCTGGTCACCGAATGGAAAGTATATAGCGTCAGGAGGTTATGATGCTACTGTGCAAGTGCAAGAAGTTATAACAGGAAAATGGCTAGCTATGTATCGTCGTCACACTGGATGTGTGTATTCCCTGGCTTGGTCACCAGACAGTGCGCACATCGCCTCTGCTGGTTTCGATGGAACAGTACAGGTATGGGAAGTGCATACGGGCCAAACCGTTCTTGCCTATCGTGGCCATACTGATATAGTTTTTGCCATATCGTGGTCATCACAGTGGCCATATATCGCTTCAGGTGGAGATGATCAGAACGTACAGATATGGCATATAACGACTGGAGAGCGTATTTTTACTTATGATGGTCATACTAGCGGTATACGAGCTATAGCTTGGTCGCCGGATGGAACATGTATTGCTTCAGGAGGGCTAGATAAAACTATACGAATCTGGCAAGCGGTGCGATAGGAAAACACGGGCTTACAGGTCTGAATGGGTTAAAAAGTCAACTGCGGGGGCGATACCTCGAACGTTCCTCCCTCCTAAATGAGGGACCTGGATGCATCGGTGGAAGGCTCTTTGATTGTGGACATGTGGTCTGTCTGCTCATCTTTTTCTTGGAGAAACCTCTAGAACAGCTGTCTATCTTGTCGTATAATGCTTGTGGACGCTGTTTCTGCC